>CAZEZQ010000185.1:0-2365 GCA_964516245.1 uncultured bacterium
GCACCGGCCCAATATCTTGCACTGTTCCACGCAACGGCAACGGAATTTCTGGACTGCTTTCCCGCAATTCTTTCAAATCGCGCGTAATGGTTCGCACTGAAACAAAAAAAATCCGGTACGCTAAATCTTCCCGAGTGAGAAGGCCTCCCTGGCTTAAGGCTTCCTGACAGATATCTGAGAGTCTTGATTGCCTAAATTTAGCCGCTCCCTCCTTCTGCAGGCATTCGTCATCGATTGCCCCGCGATGAATCGTGAGCGACACCGTTTGCTTTTCGCATTTGGTTATCGGTTTCCCTGCTGGCTCATCTGCATTCACCACAACTAGAGTTATCTTACCTGGTGGGGCCTGTGGGGCGGCTTCATCCAGATAGGGGAAATAGACTTCTTTGACTGCCTCCAACACCGCTTCCGATTCAAATGGAGAGCAGTTTAGTCCCTCCTGAATGATCGTCAAAAACTTCGCAACCAAAGTCTTTGCCGTTAAACGATTCAACTCCTCTAACTTGACATTTCTTCTTCCCATCTTGATCCTCCTGGACTATCCTTCTCCTATGATTCCTCATGGGAGGGACATATGTCCAGAAGGAAGGGGCTGGAAATTTTTTTTTCATTCGGCTAAGTGGATACGACTACGCTTGCCTTTGCCACCCAGTATGGTTTGTTCATTCAGCCATTGCTGATATCGCCCAGATTATTGGGGGTCGAGGGCGATGCATTCGATTTCGATATCGACGCCTTTGGGGAGGCGTGAGGCTTCAATACAGGCGCGGGCTGGTTTGCTTTCCAAAAAATATTCGGAATAAATCTCATTCAATTCAGCAAAGTCGTCAATATTGTTCAAATAAATTGTCACTTTTACAACATCGTCGAGTGTACAACCGGCAGACTGCAAGACATTTTTTACATTCTTGAGGGCTTGTCTTGCTTGAGCTGAAAACGAATTTTTTATAATTTCACCTGAAACCGGGTCGAGTGGAATCTGGCCTGAAACAAATACAAACCCATTTGCGGCCACAGCGGGAGAATAAGGCCCTACGGGCGGGGGGCCATCTTTGGGAGCAATCCATCTTTTTTTCATCGATTCAGCCTTTCTACAAAATTTTTTCTTTCCGTTCGTGACAACTTTAATAGGAATTCGTTACTCTTACAAGCGAGAAAAATTGAAGCGATTTTTGCTTGTAGGAAAAGATCGTACTTCTCGAAACCGGTCATTGGGTTTAAACTGTGTTATGTTAGGACGTAAAAAAGAGCCAATTTATCCAGGATTTAACTATACACAGCAAAATGGGTTGAAGGATGAAAGACGAATTGAATCTAACAAAATTTTCCGGGAAATTGCCGATTTTTCCACTGCCGAATGTGGTTCATTTTCCCTATACGCTGCTTCCATTGCATATTTTTGAGAATCGTTATCGAAAAATGCTGCAAGACGCTTTGGAAGGAGAAAAGCTGATCGGCATGGCCGTTTTAAAGCCGGGATGGGAAGAGAATTATCAGGACAATCCCGAAATTCACGATGTCGCTTGTATGGGGAAAATCGTTCAACATGAACAATTGGAAGATGGGCGCAGCAATATTCTTCTTTTGGGGTTGAAGCGTGTGCGGATTAAAAATATTTTGCATCCCTATCCATACCGCTTGGCGAAAGTGGATATATTGGAAGATACATTTGAGGGATTAAGCAAATCCGATCAAGCCCAAATTAAAAAGCGGCTACTCAGCGATTACGGTGAAATTGCGATTGAACTGGCCGATAGCAACCAACAATTGCCAACTCTTTCGGACGCGGAACTCAATCTTAGCCAGCTGTGCGATGCTCTCGCCGCATGTATTGGGTTTTCAACTGAAGAGATGGTTCAAGTTCTTAATGAACCGAACATTCAACGCCGCATCGATAGGATTCAACGAAAGATTGATGAAATTCTCAAACGTAAACAGACAATCGTTCAATTGCCGGGCAAAGGAGATTTTCGCATTAGTTTGAATTAGTTTCTTACGTGCGGATTGTGAGAGATGGCCTCACACAATATTGTTAAGTTGAATGAGATCAATATCTTTATTTTCAGGGCTTGGGTTATGGGTTCCTTTTTCAGGGGCGATGCCCCTGGCTATCATATTATGCCCTTTGGGGCGGTTTGGATAACTAATCAAATTGTTATTCATCTCTATTTTTTCGAACATTTCAAATATCTTTGACTGGTTTTTGTATTTCCCTCACCAAGATTGGGGGAGGAGTAGGTTGGGGTTGAGAATGTTTGATAAAAGTATGGTCATGGCCCACAACCCCCTCCCAGCCTCCCCCAACTTGGGGGAGTAGGTTGGGGTTGAGAATGTTTGATAAAAGTATGGTCATGGCCCACAACCC
>CAZEZQ010000185.1:2465-3941 GCA_964516245.1 uncultured bacterium
GATAAAAGTATGGTCATGGCCCACAACCCCCTCCCAGCCTCCCCCAACTTGGGGGGGGAGTAGGTTGACATAGCATATTTCAAGTTATCTATTTATTTTATATGACTTCATGATTCAGGTTCATAATCTCGGCAAATGTTATCGCAATTACCACCATCCCTTTCATCGGATTCTTGAAACCACCTGTCTATTCAAACCGCTGCATCAAACCTTTTGGGCTTTGCGCAATGTTTATCTCAGCATCAATCAGGGGGATTGTTTTGGGATTGTGGGCCCTAACGGAGCTGGAAAATCGACATTGTTGAAATTGTTGAGCGGAATTACCCGCCCTACGGAAGGCACTCTGTCGGTTGGGGGCACCATTGCTTCGATTCTCGAATTGGGGACGGGATTTCATCCCGAATTTACCGGGCGCAATAATGTGTTTCTCAATTGCGCTCTGCAGGGTTACACCCGTGAAGAAACCGAAGCCTTATTGCCGGGAATAATTGAATTTTCAGAATTGGAAAATTTTATTGACCAGCCGCTGCGGACTTATTCGACCGGGATGGTGCTGCGGCTTGCTTTTTCTGTGGCTACGGCAATAAATCCTGATGTGTTGATTGTGGATGAAGCTCTTGCGGTGGGTGACGAACATTTTCGCAACAAATGTTTGGACCGGATGAACGACTACAAAAAACAAGGCAAGACTATTCTTTTGGTGTCGCACGATCTCACGACGGTTCGCCATTTTTGTTCGCATGTGGCATTGCTCAATCATGGCCAATTGGTTGCTTGCGGCACTCCTGACGATGTTTTGGACCATTATTTGGAAATGGTGCATGAGGATAAACTGAACCCGCAATCCTCACGGGATTCATTGTCGCCACGCTGGGGGAGTGGTGAAATCACTGTGGATCGAATTGTCATGAAAAAACAAGATGGAAATGAATGCCGATTGTTTGATACAAACGATTCGATAACAATCGATGCCTATTGTACCATTCAAAAACCGGTGAAAGGGGCTGTATTCGGGTATCAAATTTACCGTTCGGATGGGGCGTATGTACATGGTTCCAATCATTACTGGCATCCCCAATCGCGCTCTTATGATTTTGATGAAGCGGGACGGAAACATTTGATCCGCTGTGAATGGCCTCAATTGCCATTGCTTCGGGGTGAATATTATTTAACCTTATGCTGCTACAATCAGTTTGACGGCCACCCTCAGGCGGTGGATCATTGGGAACGGGCGTATACATTTACGATCAGTGAACGTTACACTGACCAACACGGGATATTTGCGATGGATTCAAACTGGTCGATCCACCCTATCGAATCCGACGAAGCGGGAAGCGCAATTTTATGAACCAGCAGCCATTTGAATACAATCCAAAATCTCTCGATGCTCTGTATGATGAGGGGTATTTTCACGGCATCGGCAGCGGTTACCGCAAAGAAGGCTATGAAAACGACCATTGTGATTGGACTCCCTGG
>CAZEZQ010000185.1:3951-8287 GCA_964516245.1 uncultured bacterium
GGCTGACACATATCAACGGGAGATCGATTGGCTGGATATCGGCTGCGCTTATGGATATCTCATCGAACAGGCTTCCCATTTGCCCATTCAATGTTATGGAGTGGATATCAGCTCGTATGCTCTTGGGTATAAGTCCAGTGTACGGGGCCGTGTCATTCAAGCGCTTTCGGAATCGCTGCCTTTTCAAAACAACCGGTTTGATGCTGTATCTCTCTTCGATATTGTCGAGCACGCGCAAGATGCCGATCGAATTTTGGATGAAGCCCAGCGTGTATTAAAACCGGATGGTGTGCTTTGGTTAACCACTCCCGATCCATTGTATTTTGACCGGGAGGAGCCTACTCATATTCATGAGCGGCCGCCTTCGTATTGGGTGAAGAAGCTGCAAGAGAGAGGATTTGCCGTTCATATTCGTTTTGGCGGGGCTCCGTATGAACTTCAACTTCTTGCCTGCCAAGGTGATTGGGAATTTTTTCACACGCTGCAGGATCAGTTTCTCAAGCAAAGTACCACTGTATTTGATCCAATTGATATTGATGGAGAATATTTTTATGCGGTTCCCCGCAGCCGGAAAGATGAATTCAAACTCAACGATGGTGATACTTATTATTTGCTGAACCATCATAATAAACCCATTCAAATTCAACTGCTATTGATTACAAATGATGAGAGGCACCCTGATGTATTCTTGGGTGATCTGAAACTCACATACCAACACAGTGTGAGTGAAAATGGGAATACGAAACACTGCTGGCAGCCTGTTGCTCTTATCCCTGGCGGCCATTCGCTGCAATTTCAAGTCAGTGAAGAGCCGATAAGTTTTAAGCAATTGACAATCAATTCAACTATTCGTGACGTGTCTGATTTTCTTATGGAGTTGCCCTTCGACCACTATCAGCGATATCACTTGGCCGAGCAAATCATTAACAAATACAGCGGCAACAATCTGAACATTCTGGATGTAGGCGGCGCGTTGGGCCATCTCCAATTGTTTCTGCCAACTCATACCATTACTGTTCTCGACCGTTGCTGGGAAGATACTGCGCAGGCGGTAGTGTATGAATCTGAGATGATCCCTTACTCCAATCAAACTTTTGATATTGTGGTGTGTATTGATACATTGGAGCATATCCCCAATGAAAAGCGCGCAACTTTTCTGAGTGAATTAATCCGTGCGGCCAAAGAGGCCGTGCTTCTTATAGGGCCGTATAATGAACCATTTATTGCGGATGCGGAAAAAATAGTGGGGGATTTCATCGCAAACCAACTCAAGCGCAAAGACAGGTTTTTGGAAGAACACGAGCAATTTACATTGCCCGACCGGGCTGCAACCAAAGCCTTTTTTGAAAGCGAAGAATTTCAAATTCATGAATTGCCGAATGGGTATCTGCCCCGCTGGCTGGGGATGCAGCTGGCCAATAATGCGTTGGGAGTTGCTCCCGAACAACATGCGGCCCGCGCCCGTTTGAACGCCCTCTACAATTATCATTATGCGGCCGGAGACAACCGCGAACCGGCTTACCGTACTGCTATGATTGCTTCACGGCAGCCTCTGTCAGTCAATTTAGTTCATGACATCTTAACATTGGCGCCAACGGATAGTGGTATTGAGTCCAACGCCTGGTGGTCTCTTGCCCCATTGATCGTTACACTTTCCAATACGGGTATTATTCAAGAAAAAGACAAATACCACGAAAAACAAGAAGAACGCATTGAAACGTTTATCAATCATTTGGGGAATTTGGAGAAACAACACCAGGAAGAATCGACCCAACGGGTTCGATTGCTGGAGCACTCGAACAATATTGAGCAGTCTCTGAAAAAAGAACAAGAGTGTGTTGCGAAGCAGCAGCAGCACATCGACCATTTGGAAGAGATGCTTGCCAATTTTGACCGCCATGCGAAAAACTTGTCTCAAACTGTGGAGGAACAAAACCGGCACAGCAAAAATCTTGAATCAATGATCGAAGAGCGGGACAAACAAATTGGGCAGCTATTGGAACATATTAAGAATTTAGAAAACAATCAAGACGAGTGGAAGGCTCATGCAAAAAATCTAATGGATCATAGCGAGGGGCTGCAGAATCAGTCGCAACGTTTGCAGGACCATATTCAGAATGTACAAACTCATGCGCATAACCTTGAACAGATGCTTGCAGAGAAGGACAGCCAGTTGCAGGCGCTCAACGAGCAGCTCCATCTTATCGATCAACGATGGAACGAGCTATTAATTTCCCTGCAAATTTCAACCAATCTTTCGACCGATGATGCGTTTGAAGCGATTCAACAGAAATTGAACAACCTGCATCAGCAAATCAATCAAGCGTATTCTTCGCCCATATATAGAGCACTATCCAAAATCCGTCTGCTTCCCAAGCAGGAGGATATTCTGAAGCAATGAAGATTCTTCAAGCCATACACGATTTTCTGCCCCGCCATCAGGCGGGTTCTGAATTGTATTGTTACCATTTAAGCAAAGGGTTACAAGCTCAGGGCCATGATGTCCGAATCTTCTACAGCGAAATCGACCATAATCTTCCCAATTATTCGTTGCGTGAAGGTGATTACAACGGATTGCCATTTTACGAGTTTATCAACAACCATTCTTATTCAACTTTTGAGCAAACGTACGAAAATGCCCCTGCTGAAAAAGCCTTTGCCCAAGTGTTGGATGATTGGCAGCCGAATATCGTTCATTTTCATCATTTGCTCAATCTATCGTTCGGCTGCATCACGCTCGCCAAAGAGCGGGGGTGTGCTGTGGTGTTTACCCTTCACGATTATTGGCTTACTTGCCCGCGTGGGGGCGGGCAACGCTTTCGCGGTGAAGGGCAGATATGCCATGATGTGGATACAAATTTATGTGCGGAGTGTATTTCGCGATACTCCGTGCCGCACGGCATTGGTATCCGCGCAGTAAAAAAAATTCTTCGTTGGATGGAACCGACAGACGACCCCACTCTGCTGACCGCCATGCAGAAGGGGAAAACCATCACTCCCCAGCGGCATTTTGTGCAGCGGGGTGTGTGTGATATCAATGGCGATGTTCGCCAATCCATATTCGCGCATCCGCCAACGGCGATCAGTGTTGTTCTCACGATACCGGAACAATCAACACTGGCTTTTTCGTATGCTATGGACCCCAGTACGTATGACAAGCCCGGGAATGGTGTGCTGTTCCGCATCAAGTGTGATGGCGAACAGCTTTTTGAAGATTTGCTGCATGCCAAACAAAACAGCAGCGACCAGGGCTGGCATTATCAAACCATCGACATAGGCTCCTATGCGGGAGCAAAACGCCAACTGACCTTTGAAACGAGCCCTTATCCTGATGGCGATATCGACTATTGTTCTGCCTGTTGGGCCGAACCGAAACTCGTTCATCCCGATGCAGCCCCCTATCAACCCAGCGCGACCCGAAAATTTCAGTCGATTGGTGAGACCTGGCTTAGCGCATTTCAAAAGCCTACTCTTAAAGGGAAAGTTGAAAGGCGTACTGCAAAAGCCATGGAGCTCTTTCAGCGAGTCGATTTGTTCATCGCCCCATCGAAATTTTTGCGGGAAAAATTTATTGAATACGGTATGGATGAAGAGCGGATTGTGTATTCGGATTACGGCATCGCCGATTTGAAGTACACCGTTGAAGCAAAGGCGCCGCAAAAGCCAATTCGTTTCACATACATAGGCACCTTGGTTGAACACAAGGGTCTTCATGCGCTGATCGAAGCCTTCAACAAATTACCGCCTGATTCCGCCATTTTGGATGTATACGGCTCGCTCGATGAATTTACAGGCTATGTAAGCCGTATTCAATCTATGGTGGGCCATCCGGGCATCAACTTGAGGGGCAGGGCAGAGAATGAGCAAATCTCCCATATACTAGCCAATGCTGATGTATTGGTGATCCCCTCGATTTGGTTTGAAAATTCGCCCATTACGATTCACGAGGCCTTTTTGGCCCGGGTGCCGGTAATCACATCCAACTTTGGGGGGATGGCGGGATTGGTCCAGGATGGACACAATGGCTTGTTATTTGAGGTTGGGAATTCGGATGATCTCTATCGCTGTTTAAAACGTGTTGTTGAAAATCCATCATTGCTTGACTCGATTCGGCCTTCTCCAGATGAAGTCAAATCGATTGCCGATGATTGCGAATGGATGGAAGAGCAATACAAGCGATTGATGAAGCAAGAAGCGGAAATTTAACCAGCGGCATTCAACCCTCTGCACTATGAAATCAACCCATTCCAACAGATAATTCCCCAATAAATGAGATAATGACAAACCGGCAAAAAGTCCAATCCAGAAAACGACAACACAATATATAGCAACATAG
>CAZEZQ010000186.1:0-8283 GCA_964516245.1 uncultured bacterium
ACCAATATCAATAGGTAAACCGCTGGATCTTTGATATCGTAATTACTACTTTTTGACAAAAATACCAGGTTTTTTACAGAATATACTAGAAAAGCTATGTTTAAAACAACTATAGATATATTGAAAACTGTATCAGGATAAACCATAAAAAATGATTTCTCACTAAACATCGCAACAAAAAATAGAAAATATATAGATTTCAATGCAATTAGCAGCAATATCACAATACTAGCAATATGATTTCTATAAATCATAATCGTTCTCTCATATATCAAAAGGCCATGAAAATAAGTGTCCGAGATCGAAAATTAGTTATTTATATACAACTATAAGCAGTTAAGTCAAGGTTTATCTGTTCAAAATCGTCTATGAGGTCTTCTATGTCTTTTCTAACATTTTCTACCTCATCAATTATTGATTGGCATTTAGTCATACAAGCTTTATAAGTGAATATCGCCGCTTTAAGATCTTCCAGTGCTGCTTCCAATTCTACTAAAGCACGTAAGTAATTTGACCATGTTACTGGAGAGGGATAAGCAATTAAAGCAGCAATTGCTATGCTCAAATCATGGGAGGCGTTCCATGCGTCATCAGCAGCATTTAACGCAGCTTGTTTTTCAGAACCACAAGGTGGATCCCCACATAGTTGTTCCATTTGTTCTGACTTTGTTGCTAATTCATCATTTTTTGCATCCAACTGGCTTCGCGTATTGTTTAGTTGATTCCACAAGTCGTCACAAGACACATTATTATTATTACTCGCCATCGTGAGCCATATGGGCAGTTTAGCAACTTGAAGTATTGAAGCATAGGCATCTTGTCCAGGACTGCGGGTTGCCTGACCCGCTACCCAAAAACCCGCCAGAATCGCAAATGCCAAGACATAATTTGCGATCCGTACGCTCATTTTCGCCGATTGGCCGTTCCATTGGAGGTTTTTGAATTGTTGAAGAAGGCGCTTCATTATTCCGCACCTCCTTCATTGGCGTCGGCGAGTGCTTCACGTTTTTTGGGGATATTCTCCAGATACTGTTTGGCAAACCCGACGAAGGAGAAGCACCAGGGGTCGGGATAGCGGTAGCGGTCGCCGTAGAGTTCCACAATTTTTGTGAATAGCGCTTCAGCTTCATCAAAACGCTCCAATTGATCATAGGCTTCTGCCTTCCACACCACCATGCCCACGCCGCAATGCACGGCAAATTGTCCTTCAGGTGAGGGGATAGGTTCATCCAGCGAGGGCAATACCTGCGGTGCGTAAACAGTCACAAGTTCAATCGCTTGTTGCAGGCTTTCGGGAGTGTATTGATATTGGTAGAACTCGATCTCATGCAGCCGGGCTTTGTTGATCAGGTCCCAGGCTTTTTGTGAGGTTTGCTTGGGGTTGGTTTCCACCCGCTGGCGGATTTCAAGCAGTTTGTCTTTTTCGATTTCGGCTTCTTCGAAGTCAAAATCGCTGCTGAAGACGTCTTGGATCAGCTGGCACACCCAGGACCACAAAGACAATTTCATCAAATCGTGGGAACCGCATGTGAAAGATTAGAACCCCGGCAACCCGCACCTTCTCACACCACCGGGCATTCCTGCTTGGTACCACGGCGGTTCCAATCCTTCGTTTAACGCTCCATACGCCAAGGCTCGGTCTGTTCAAACGCCAACTGCGAAAAGCATCTCCTCTTTTATTGCAGTTACTCCTCCTTCTCTTGTTCGACGGGTGGGAGCAACCAGTTCTCTTTATTCTCTTCCCACCATTGGGGAACAAACTCGGCCATTTCTTCTTGGGAGATATTGGCCTCTTGCGCCGCTTTGGCGAGAGCGTCGTCCGTCCAGTAATTGACGGCTTCAATTAAGTCAGTATCGCCTTGTTTTATTTTTTCGATAGCATAAGGCAATGCTGCAATCCCTAAATCTAACAACCGCTGGTAAACCGTACGATTATAAGGACGCATACGTTCTTTTTTTGGCCCTTCAGGTAAAGATTGCCATTTTTCAATCGCTTTCTTTCTCTCTTCAAGATTGCTTATTGCTTCTTCCTTAGTTGGTTTATTTATTTTGAAACGTTTCTCCCAGTCATTGGTATATCCCATATTGAATTTTTTCTCTACAGGCAATTCACTCCAATCGCGATATAGTTTTTGAAAATGACTCTCCACATTTTTAAGGTTTTCATTCCACCAGGTCATATATTTATCTGCAAAGGATAAAGAGTCGTATTTGCCATTCTTTAATTCTCTATATCCGTATTTCATTTTTGTAATATCTTTCAAGCCATATCTCAAACAAATGGATTCAACGCTAGTTGGATCAGATTCAATTTTATTGATGATATGGGGCACTGCCCGTATACCTTGATCAATAATTTTTGAAAAGGCTTCTATTTCCATGTAGCCGTTTAAATTAGAAGAAGGAGGCAAACTCTTAATTTCCATTTGCCAATTCTCCAAATCCGCCTCGAACTCAATTTCTGTGTATGACTGTGCAAATAAATGATTGGCTGGAAAAGTCAAGATAATAAACAAAACAAACGTATACAAATCGAGTTTTTTGATATTCATTTTTCTAACCTTTCTAGATTAATTTTTGGGTTTGTAATACATTGTCTGTGTACCAAAAACACCACCGTCCAACCCATCACGTGGATGAGTGATCCTTGGATATTCCGCTAGTTTACTTTCTTCTAAATCAGGGTTGTCTGGGAAGATTCTTGAAGAATGGGATGCTTCAAATTTATCTTTTTCTTCGTCGTATTCCATATACATGGTTACTTCCCGATCAGGATCATCAGGAGGACATGATGTATATCCATTGTCTTCCATATACAAATCATATTCCCACACTTCAATGAATCCATCTCCATTATCATCCATCTCTTCGACCAAAAATCCACCAGTAGTACTTTCTTCTATTGCCCATCTATGGCAATTGTAATTCCATGTTGACTCATCAGTAATTCTTGTTTCCCAACGATTCAGATTTGGAAACCAACTACTAAGTGTATTCCATTCACCATCATTCGGTTTACGACCATGTGTATAAAGCGCTGTCGGTGTTGCAGTGGGAACTCCACCATTGGCAATTATTATAGGCGTTGGGGTTAATTTATAAACTGGAAGTACCATAGGTGTTGGTGTGATGGCTCTAACACCCAAACCATTCATTTGTTGAAATCTTTGCAGCGATTGAATATCGTACTGTTGCGCTTCAACATTTTTTCCCAATGGCATGAATGTTAGCACTATAAGCAATAATACACAAGTGAACAAAGCAATGCTATTTAATGCTATAAGTGCATAAAATTTATGCTTTTTCCGAACATGCATGATTGGATCCCTCCCTTGGAGAATTTTTTATCTTCTACTCGTTAGAATTTTCATGATTCTATTTGCATCTCTCTTATATCGTTCATATTCCGTTACACCCTTGCGTTCGGGAATTGAGAGTGTGTCATTAAGATGCATTTTTGCTTGTCCTTCGAGGCCCTTTGCCTCGAAAAATTTAGCCTTCACAATATTCCAACGCGGCTTGACATCCATATCCACATCCACAGTCTCTGAAAGTGAATTCAAAATGCTTTCGGCGCGGGAGAGATCGGCATTTTGAATGTAATGTTCCGCCAATATCAAACCTGCAAATTGCCCACCGTCTGTGTCGTAATACTCTGCAAAAGTGGATTCCAAGTTGGAAATAAAATCGTTATGGCGATCATGATATGTCATAAGGATGGCATGGTTTAATCGGATATTGGCATTCATCAAATGTTTTGTTTTGCTTTTGCGTTCTGGATTGGTATAGATATCGGATTGCAGATAGGTCTCATAAATTGGGAACATGTTGCCATAGTCTTCAGGGTAAAAAAGCAAATACGCTATTCCGAAAATACTTGTAATACGGCAGAGATATGCGTCGTTTTCAGCACTTTGTTCTAATTCTTGAAATTTTTCTTTGTACGAATCGAAATCCCGGTGTGAAAGATCCACCAACATGCTCTGTCCGGCTTGTAAAAAATCAAATTTTTTGTTTTCGGCCAAATCTTTTGTCTGCTGGGCAAGTTCATTTGACTGCCCCAATTTGCCAAGATGCAATGCCATCATCGAAGCGGCAAAGCGTTCTCCTGGGTTGTCAGAATCTTGCAAGTTCGCAATGGCTTCGGTAATGAGTTCTTCTTGATCACCGTTTTTCAGTTCCACTGTGATTGAAGGGATGGCCTCATAATAAGCAAACAAAATCAGAAAATGGTCGATGTGAGAAAATTCTTTTACTAAATTGAGATAGGCTTCTAACGCTTTTACCCAACGACCAGAGTACCAATCTTCTTGTGCTATTTGGTATGCGTAGTCCAACTTCCGCTCCCACTCCTCTTGATTGCGAGTAGGCTGTGCTTCCAAAGCGAGTTGGTAATACCGTAAGGTTTCCTCATAGTTGTGGTGTTCGCGATACGTGGCTGCCATACAACTATACGCATAAGCCTTTATGTCAGGATCTACATCTTGCTGAGTAATGTCCTCAAGAAAACGATTCAATTCTTCAGGCTTCGTATAATGCCGCCGTGAATTTCTTATGATTGTTAGGACGCTTCGAGCCTCTTCCAACGAGAGATTTTGATCAAACAGTGCACGCGCAGTTTGGATTCTTTGGGGAACAGTAAATTCTTTCAACTGTTCTATTTGATCCTCTAAACTATTGTGCTGGGCTTTCGTATGAATAGGATAGATTGTGAAAACAAGAAGTAGTGCAATCACCAAAAGAATCGGTATGCGTAACATAGGAAGACTCCTTTTTCAGAAAATTTTGACTATTTTCTAGATTTTAAGTCTCATAATTAGTAAAACATGTAAACACGAAAAAAAATCACGATTGTTAGATTAGACGAATCAGCCCTTCTTTTGCGGTATCCAGCACCACCTGCAGGACTTCTTCCGCCCCGAATGCAGCCAAATTGGGATGCTCGGCCAAGAAGGCTTGGCGAAATTCGTCATGGGTCAATGCCCGATAAAAGGGGACCAAATAATTGTAGGCATCTGCCTCCACCGCCTCTTCCGACGAAGCCACCAAGCGGGCATGAGCGAGATTGGCTTCGTCAAAAAAAATCTTCCAATCGCTTTCACGTTTGAATTGGACGCCTTGGGCGTTTCGGCCTACATTGAAAATGTCATCGCCGGTATTGATGACTTTGAGCAATCCATTGCCGGTGATGGATTCACGAAGCTGGCTTTGGGCCTGCGCCGGCAGTGTTCCAAACCCAAGCATGGCTGTAAGCAATATTATCGTTAACGCTGCACACACACGTTCCCTTCTCATGGTGTCCATTCTCCTTTTGGAAAGATGAAGCAGAAACCACACATCCCTTGTTGCTGCTTTGAAACATCCCTTACCCTTTAAAACAACTGAGAAGGCAAAAAGTCTAAAATTTTTTTTATTTTTTTGTTAGATCCTAACGCGTGAATTGTGAGAAACTGCACTCAGAGTTGAATTAAATTTAATAAATTCAGGGAGTAGTCTATTTAACCCCCTCCTAACCTCCCCCATTTCATTGGGGGGAGGAATGAAAACGTCCAATTTTTGTTTCAAATAATTTCAAATATTTTTCGTTAGTTCCTTTTTCAACAGATAAATCGTATTTTTAATCTTTTTTTCAGGTATTTCCGTCATTTCGGATATTTCTTTGTAAGATAAATCCAGCAAGTATAACTGGATAATCGTTCTTTTGGGTTCAGGCAGAGCATCAATCATATTGTCCAGCCATTCCATTTTTTCATTTTCTACTGCCGATTCGTTTGGGGAGGGTGAAGAACTGGGAAACTCAACCCCTTCTCCTAAGAGCTTGGGCTTTTTTTTCTTTATCCAATTCACATCTAAATTTTTAATGACCCTGTTCATAAACGCTCGAAATTTTCATCCATGAGCAAGCGTTGGGTTCGTGTCATAGATTTTGATGGCAGCATCTTGTACGAAGTCTTTGAATTCGTCTTCATTCTTAATCAGGCATCGAACCCCTTTTTCAGCCATTTTTTTGTAATCCATATACCAGTTTTCAAACAGATCAGGATGGTCTTGGAGGGGTATTTGTTTCGATGTAGAAGGTGTCCCGCATTGTTTGTTGGTTTCAGCGAGGGCTGCTTCGAGGGTTGAGGCGCTGTGAAATTGCTTTTGGTAGCAATCCATGTATTCACGAATTTCTCTTCCAACCGGTTTTACGAATAGGAGGATGGCTTTTTCTCTGCATATCTCAATCAACGTTTCATCTGCGTAGCCGGTGAGTATGATGATTGGGATGCGGGGGAACCGGTTTCTATATTCTTCAGCCAGGTCCACGCCGTTTTTACTCCCATTCAATTGATAATCGAGAATGATGAGATCGAGTTTGTTTGACTGGAGATAGGGTTCGGCTTCTGATTCATTATGGGCTTGCACGATGCTATAAGTTTCGTCAAATAGCAGGGCAACACCCGCTGCAAGATTTTGGTGATCGTCAATGAGAAGAACATTGCCCTGGAGCGCCGTCATGATGTTTCCCACACACAATGGAGAGTCAATGTTGGATGGTGCCATCCAAAGTTACTTATATGATTAATATAATGGTTTTGATTTGTCAACAACTATTTAGGTGGAATGTATTTAGGTTGAAGCCACCGCGGCGAAATGTCCAAGATGAAAACTGGGTGACCAGGATGATTATGGAGGGGGGGAACTGAAGATTTATGATTTACGTGAGAAGAATCGGACAACGTTGGAGGTAGCGGGCGCCAAGGGTAAAATGTTGTTTATTTTACCCTTGAAAACACCCTGGATCTATCGTGTTCTTTGGTTTTATCGCAAAATTTACTAAATACCTTCAAAATTGCAAGTCTCAACATTGTATGATTTTCTACAAGTGAATCCTTTATTTTAGACTTAATTCTATCATATTTAGACGAATATTCCGAGGCTTGTCCAGTTCATTACAACATTATGTTCTGATACGAAATTGTTTTTCGAAAATATTGGTTTTTTCAGATCGTTATGGTATCCATCAATATAATCTTTCGAGTGGGTCTTTGTTGGGGTATAGGATCAACTGATCGAAAATGTATCGCAGCACCACGCTTCAAGGGTAGAATACACAATATTCTACCCTTGGCACCCGCACCCGCGCTTTTCCAATTTTAAATGGTTTAGAAGCACAGTAAAATAATGGGTCAGACGACGTGACCCATCCTACTTATCAAAACTCAAAATTCAATTCCCCGGTATCCGACGTATACACAATATCCCCGCGGCTGATGATGCCGTTGCTGGGGTGGTAGTGAGTGTCGAAGGCGGTTTCGCCGTAGGTGGGGTCGTAGATTTGGTCGGGGCCGAAGCTCATGAGGCGGTACCAGGTGATGCGCCAGGGGTGGCCGTTTGTTTTGATCTCTCGTGGGAGAGCGTAGAGATAGGTGCCGTCAAGAAAACTCTGGCGGTATCGCTTGTTTTGCTGGAAGGGATCGCTGAATGGGCCGCTGTGGTAGGCGACCGGTGTGGTGAGAATACGAAAGACATGTGAGGCTTTGGTGAGTTCGAGCAATGCCCCGTTAGGGGGATAGTTGTTGTAATCCAATTGATAAACATCCATCGCGGTGCGCAGGCCGCGATAATCGGAAGCCACCCGCGAGATTTTGGCGCGCACCTGGGCATTGATGAAATTGGGTACGGCAATCGCCGCCAGGATACCAATAATGGCGACGACAATGAGGAGCTCGATGAGCGTGAAGGCTCGACGCATAAGAGGCTCCGAGAGAGTAATTTTTCGACCGTAATTATAGGTCATTATAGGCTTTCATTGGCTAAGGGGAAAGCGAAAAGTCATAAAGGACATAAGGAACCTAACTCTTTTTTACGTCATCCCGATTTCTTCTTTGGTGGGGGGAACGATTTCTTCATCCAATCCTTTCCGCGTTTCATTGACAATGACACCGGATAATAAAATGAGTGCAATCAGGTTGGGGACCGCCATCAGGCCGTTCATAATGCCGGAGATCGACCATATTGTTCCTAGTTTTGTTAACGAGCCGACCACCACAGCCAATACCCACAAAATTCGATAGGGGAAAACCGCCTTAAAACCAAAAAGATATTCCACGCATTTTTCCCCGTAATACCCCCACCCCAAAATAGTGGAATAGGCAAAAAACACAATGCCGAGCGATACGATCATGCCACCCCATTCGCCCGGCAAACCGCTGCGAAATCCGGCCATGGTCAGCGGCACGCCATCCAAGGCGGCACCGGCTGAATCAACAAGCGTCCATGCGCCGGTTGATACAATCA
>CAZEZQ010000187.1:0-869 GCA_964516245.1 uncultured bacterium
CCTGGGTCTTGTACGGCTTCACGATATTTATCAACCCCATTTTGTTTGATTGGAAATCATTGTAACCTGATCATGGCGGGGAGATAACAACAAAACGCTTGATGATTGGCAAAACAAATAGGGTCCCATCCCGAATTCCCCAATTCATTCAATGTGATTGTTTCAGGTGTGTGAGAAGCCAAGGTCTGATTGTGCTCCATACATTCACAACACTGGCATGTGCCATAAATAAACCGTTCCGGCCGCGGCGCATCGAGAAAAACAGCATGGATAGATTCAAGAATCTCTTTAGGTGTCATGTCATTTCAACCTGTCTGCATTCTAAAACCGGTATATCCCCCAAACGGTAATAAAATTCCAGCAATTCACCTCCATTCAAATTTCCATCAATCGGCAATGGCCTAGGAATAGTTAAACCTGAATTATATCCATGTAAACAGTGCTTGTCATATACCTCAATTTCAGTAAAGAGCATTGGGCACAGATGCATTTCTCTTGGATTGGGAATCTGAATCCGATAGCCTGGAAGAATTTTGAAATGATTTTGTAACCATGATTGAACCGTATGCGCATTCAACTCAAATACAGTGCCAAGATGCACTCGTACACGTTCTGGTTCCGGCAACCTTTCTTCACCCGGTTCGGCAAGTTGAAATTCTTTATACGGATCAATCAAAACAGCTTTAACCCGTATGGAATACGGCACCAAAGCCGCATGAGGCGTTTGCCGCAGGATGTTGAGAGCGATGGAGACCTGCGGTTCTTTTTCCAAACAGGTATTCATGGTTTCACTGAGCATAATGTCGGGTTTTTCTCCATGCGGTATTTCATATTCATAATAGGTTAATGATTTTGGGTGTACGATTCAT
>CAZEZQ010000187.1:879-8280 GCA_964516245.1 uncultured bacterium
CATCACCTAGAACATAATCGCGAATTGCTTCTTCCAAACCGAGTTGATACACCACCGACTTCGCCGATTCCAAAGACTGTGGATTCAGTTCCAACAATGTGAATTGCGCTTGCTGTGATGAAAAAACCGTCATCAGTGGAACTGCCAACAATGCATAAGGACCGCAACCCGCATACAAAACATGCACCGGCCTATATGATATACAATTCAACACATTCTGTATCGCAGCATGTAGGCCGCGTAGAAACACAGTGGTGCGGCAGAAATCCTGCGCACACATGGCCGCTTGGGTGGGTGAGACCGCTAATCCATGGCTGGTACGTATTTCACCAGTAGCAATGTCTTCATCAGGATCCATCTGAAAAGAAGCACAGTCTTGTAGCATATCAGTGAGCCATAAAACTTCATCACGCAACGGCCATGCGGGCCGCTGCTCATTGAGAATTTGGAGGGTGAGTTGCCTCAGGCGGGAAGCATTTGTTGTTAAGTTCATTATTTTATTTTCAGAATCAGAATAGTCAGAAAAAAAAGGATGAACAGGGTTGCTGTTTACATTCTCTTCAATTCGTCTCTTATCAATAAAGTAAATCAAGACAATCCGGCAAAAACTCTTTTTTGGAGCGCAGGCGTCCTCGCCTGCATCAACATATAGTGCAGGTCAGACGTCTGCTCTCCAAGATGTGACTATAATGCATACACGATTGGACTTTTTACCGGGACGTCAAATCAAATATCCCCATCATACAAATCAGCCACAGGAAAACACATTTCATAATCTCCCCATATTAAATCACCATATTCAATCTTAAATTCCTGAAACAATGACTTGTCTCTATATTTCCTGGTCATGGGATTTTTGGCTTGATTTAAGAAGTTTTCAAAATCAACTACTTGCGTTTTCCCATCGTTGAATTCCAATTGGATTTGATAACCATCAACGTATTTCGCAGTAATGATTTCGATTAATATCATTTTGATACATTCAACTCAATCTAAATTTCTTCCGGCTTCGACCACATGCCAGACACAATCAATATCAATCCAACAATCGCCATGGCGAAGAGATACACCCAATCGATCCATGGTAGAGATTCGTATAAAGTTTGTGCCCGCGTGACAACGTTATTGATTTGCTGATCGGCGAGCGGCCAGTGCAATAGCACATGATGCATCACAGGCACTAAAATACCCAAAAACCATGCTGTGATTCCAAGAGAAACTTGTTTCGTATTCATTTTAAGCGAATCCTCCAATAAAAAGAAATAATACTACAACAAACCATCTGCGATTTGCCTAAGACCAATTGTCTAATACAATTCAACATTCACACACACTCAACTAGTCATTATACTAGTCAACCAGTTCGAGGTGTGTTATGCAATCATGGCCTGTACAGGATGCCAAAGCACGGTTTAGCAAATTTTTGGAAACGTGCTTGACTGAAGGCCCGCAGATGGTGACCAAGCGAGGCCAAGAGACTGCGGTCTTGGTGCCGGTGGAAGAGTGGCGACGGCTCCAAGCAGCGACGAGACCCTCTCTCAAGGAATTGCTTTTGTCAAATCAGGCACGTACAGAAACTCTTGCGCCTGCCAGAGGAAGCAATCACCGTCGTAACCCGTAATGTGGTGGACTTCAAGCACTTCGGAGTGAACATGCTGAATCCGTTTCATTCCCCTCAAAAGTGATAAGCGGTACGGTCAACCCATGCTCGGACTTTGAAAGGGTTGATTGCTTTTTGACCTAAATCTTACACACCTTTCCTCTCAGCTTGTTTCACCCCACAATCAACGAAAACTCTTGGGAGTCTCACAGGTGAATCAATTTCCACCACAACACCAATTTGCTTTTGACATCGCCGCCGGCATCACTATAGGCAAACCACCTTTTGTGTTGATTGCCGGGCCTTGTGTGGTGGAATCAGAATCAATGGTGTTTGACATCGCTGGGCGCATGAAGGAAATTACCGAATCACTCGGCCTCCCCTATGTGTTCAAAGCCTCGTTCGACAAGGCCAATCGCACCCGGCACGATTCGTTTCGCAGCATAGGTATGGATGAATCTCTCATGATTCTCAGCAAAGTGCGTGAACAGTTGGAAATCCCCGTTTTGACCGATATCCATGAAACCACGCAAATTGAAGAGGTATCCACAGCGGTGGATGTCTTGCAAATCCCCGCCTTTTTGTGCCGCCAAACCGATCTATTATTGGCTTGTGGCGAGAGCGGCAAAAGCGTCAATATCAAAAAAGGCCAGTTTATGGCCCCAGAAGATATGCAGCATGCGATCGATAAAGTCGAAGCCGTGGGCAACCGCAAGGTATTTCTTACAGAACGCGGTTCCACTTTCGGCTACCGCAATCTGGTGGTCGATATGCGCGCATTGGCCATCATGCGCCAATGCGCGCCGGTGGTGTTTGATGTGACCCACAGCGTGCAGATGCCCGGCGGACTGGGCGGTGCATCAGCCGGCCAGCGTGAATACGCCCCGCTCTTGGCGCGCGCCGCGGCGGCCGTGGGGGTGGATGGCTTCTTCATCGAAACCCATCCCCATCCAAACGAAGCCTTGAGCGACGGCCCCAATATGATCCCGCTGGATGACATGCCAGCGCTGCTCGAAACGCTTCTGGCAATCACAACAACATTGCAAGATAAAGGAAACACACCATGAGCGACATCACCGAAAAACTGAAAAAGATCAAACTGCTTGCCTTGGATGTGGATGGCGTGCTCACCGACGGCGGCATCTCGGTCGACAGCGAAGGCAATGTCACCCGCCGCTTCTTTATCCGCGACGGTTTGGGCATCAAACTCTTGCTGGGGCATGGTGTTCGTGTCGCCATCGTCACCTTTGCCAACAACCACGCCATCAAATACCGCGCCGAACAGCTGGGCATTCACGACGTCCACATCGGCGCAGGCCGCAAAGATCAAATTCTCGATGAACTGCGCCAAAAATACAATCTCGAATGGGAAGAGACCGCCTTCATGGGTGACGATTGGATCGACCTGAAAGCCATGAACCAGGCCGGAGCCGCCTTCGCCCCTGCCGACGCCATCGAGGCCATTCAACAAATCTCTGACTACGTCACCTCCCACTCCGGCGGCCAGGGAGCAGTACGCGAAGTGTGCGACATGATCTTAAAAGCCCAAAAGGCCGACCCGTTGAAGATTCTTACCACACTGAAAGGACACGATTGAGTGCATTCAATCCGTCATGAAATACGAACAAAATAACATTTTTAGCTTTATCTTTTCTTGAAATTGACTATAGTTATATTCAAACAACTGCGATTCTTTTCATGAAATCAAAATATAGGGGAGGTTACCGGTTATGCGAAATCGGGGAGGTTTCACATTAATCGAATTACTGATTGTCGTCGCTATTATTGGAATATTGGCTGCAATCGCGGTGCCCAATTTTCTCAATGCGCAAACCCGCGCCATGATCTCACGGGTGAAAGCAGACCTCAAAGCGCACGAAACCGCGATTGGAATGTATACTGTTGATTACGGCCGTCACCCCATCGGGCCCAATGAAATGAGCGATTTTATCGGCAGCTATCAAGGCGACCGCATTTGGCAGCAGCTAACGACTCCGATTTCTTATCTAAACGAATCAGCCTCTCACGATCCCTTTTTGGGACATCTCTTTCGTGAATTAGAATCATCCCCCGGCCGCTTTCATCCCTTGGATCTCTACCAATACCGAAATACCGAGTGGGACCGGAAAACCGCAACACAAGGGGGTGACGAAGACCCCCACGCCGTATGGCTCACCCGCAGCGCAGGACCCGACCACTGGTCCATCCGCTGGCCTTCACGCATGTACATTACTATGGCCTATGACCCCAGCAATGGATTGGTCAGCGTGGGTGATATCATCCATGCGAACACCGGCTTCCTCGGCGATGTGGGGCGTAACAAACCGTATTAGCCTACTCTTGCTATAGGCATGGAGTCTAAGGGGAACTGGGTTTCAATTTCTCTTTTCCCCTCTTCACGATCTCCTTTACAAGTTCAGAGGGATCATCATAAGATTTTCCATGTCCAGCAGCATACGAAGAATCCGCTTCGTCAATCAACGAACGCAGTTCCTCTATATGGTTTTCTAAATTTTTCTTTTCACTATTTTTTTCGTTCATATTCACCTGACTGCAAAATGAAATTGTTCCCGTTTGAGTTCCAAAATATATTCCATCTTTCCCACCGGCAATTTCACTTCCCAAAACCCATCCCCCAAATCTTCAACATCATGTACTTCTAATTCAGGTTCACCATCTTCACTCCATACCACCACAGGCCCGCTTTCATGCAGCGTAAGCGTTAACTGATCTTCCCCATACTCAATCTCATCCACCGCTGCCATTGAAAGATACTTATCTGATCTTCCAATTACTGCCCAGCCCTTATAAATTGGACTCAACAGCAACAAACGGTTCGAAAATCCTTGCAACTCAATCTGATAGGGTTCATCCAACTTCTCCCCGCGTTGCTCGTGCCAATCGTATACCACCAATCCTTCTTCCGGTACATCCCATTTGCCAGGATAGGGCTGCATCATTGCTGAAGTGCAACGATAATCGTTTGGAGAAATTTCAGTGGTTATAGTATTCGTTTCATGATTCAAATTATACACGGCAATGGCTGCTGATTGATTGGCCAAAGGCGCAATCACTCGATAAGCCTGCTTTTCACGTATTGCGTTTCGAAACATCGAATCCGGCAGCGGCGCCGCTGGCGCCAGTGGTCGCAGCAATTCACCATCATCGAAACACAAAGGTTGGATGTTCTTGCTCTTAAAATCTTTTGGTGCATCCGATACATAAATGGGCCCGCCTGAAAGCGCATTCGCGATCCCCATCACCTCTCCCAATACCGGGTCGGACGAATGAAACATATCCTGATCCGTCCACTGTGTCTGTCCGAACAATAGCGTATTGCTATACGCCTGGTACACACGAGTCTTGGTCAGGCCTTCGTTCTCTTGCCGGTAATCCATACTGCTGCGCGACACATTGCTATAGCGGGTATTGAATAGGCAAACCGGGTTATGCGCCATGCAGTTCAGCAAGCCCAAGCTCATTTGCTGGCACACTTCTTCCAACACTTGCGAGTTGCGCGCGCTGGCTTGCACTGCATTGTCGATCAACCCCATGTAATAAAAAAGTTGATGCGACTGGGTATCGATCTTCACAAAATCGAATCCATAATGCTTGGCAGAACCAATCATCCGTTCATAAAATGCCTTCGCCGCTTGCTTGTTGTTCTTCGGCAATATCAACGTAGAATCATCATCATACACATCGATAAGATGCTCGTTCAATTCACCCAATTTATGATCTGGATGAATCCCCTCCCAATAGCCATTAAAACTATGCCACAAACCAAACCATTTCAATTTTTCACTACGCTGCTCGATGAGTGGCTGCCATCCATGAGGAAATTTGCTTTTATCAGGCTCGAATCTGATGAGTTTGCGATCTTTCACTTCTTGATGTCCATCATCGATCAGCATCCAGCGAACCGGCGCATTTGATTTTTCAATTTCTTTCGCTGCATTGGCCAACAATTCAGAATCGATATCATGCCGAAATTCTTCCCAACTGCACCAGCCCAAATAACGGAAGGCTTCGGGATACGCTTTCTCACATCGCCAATTCACTCTTCCCTGCAACGGTTCACATTCCAAAGCCTTTTTCCAAGTTTGATGAATCGCCGCATACAAATCCTCATGCCGCGCCCAGCCCAGCAGTGGAAAATTACCTTGCACCTTCTCCTTCCCCAATGTTCCCAGTTTGACTTTCAGTTGCATCTTATCATCCACATACAACCAGCTCATGGTCTCGGCTCCGGCTAGAGGAAGCAAAACAAGATATTCACCTGTAAGCAGTTGAAATAAAGCAAACATTCCATTTGGATTGGGCAAACGCAAATTGGGGTCTGGGCGTTCATCGGCATCAAACAAGTTGGAAAAATTCTTCTCAAATACCCAGGGGATCAATCGGTTGGAATAACGTGGCCAGCGTGTATCCGAGCTGAAGTAATACCCTTTTCTATAATCAGGCAGAGATATGGAGTATGTTGCTAGAATACCATCATCATTCGGTTCTCCAGAAAAATCTCTTAAAATTTCAATCCCACTTTCGGGAAGACTATAAAAATCATAGCCAATAACATTCTCATTTGCAATTGACGTTGAATTCACCTGAACTATCCACAATCCAAATCCTAAGAAAATGTTCTTGAACTTAGTTTTCAACATTCCTGAGATTTCCTTTCAATGTTTTCGCTAAATTTACAATTTATTGCAAGCATTAATTGATTTCCATAAATTTTTATATAAAATATAAGATGGTTGATTCGATTTTAAAGAATTAACCAATAATTGCTCTTGGGGAGATTCTTATGATATACTACAAAAAAGGCTTTACCTTAATTGAACTACTGATTGTCGTAGCAATTATCGGCATTCTAGCCGCTATCGCAGTTCCTAATTTTCTCAACGCCCAAATTCGTGCCAAAGTCGCTCGTTCCTTTGCTGATATGCGCTCTACTCTAACCGGTATCGAACAATTACGCCTTGATAAAGGTGTGCTTTTGGTAGATTTTTGGGAAGATAACGGCGCTATGCCCTGGGGCAACCCACGTATCGAAAAAGTCTTTAACGGTGTCGGTTTGGTTGATGAATCCCAACGCCGGCAAATTCACGTTCTCGCCCCTCTCACCAGCCCTATTTCTTATTTATCCTCCATCCCGCAAGACCCCTTTGCTCCAAGAATTCTCCAGAATGAATCTGGCGGACACTCCGAACGCTTTGGGCTCACTGGAAATGATGTCTATATGTATATGGACAATGACCCAGAACATTCCGGACGGGATTACGGGGGAACAGATTTCGATCCACCTTTGAAAGAAGGTGATTACGTCTTATTCGCTTTCGCCCCCGCCGCCGAGCAAATGTATGGCGGCAGCAACGGCATCCGTTATGGTGTCCCCTACGATTCATCCAATGGATTGGTTAGCATCGGTGATATTATGATGAAATCCGGTGGCGGCCCAATCCGGGTCAACCGGGCCGGCGGCCGGTAATCAATAGCAAGCCTCGCAAGATCAGTAATAGCCCAGTTCACTTATAGACTGGGCTTTTTACTTCATTCCTCCCCCCATGAAATGGGAGAGGTTAGGAGGCACTCCACCTGCCACGGCGAGCTATATCAACAAGAAACGAAAATGCTTCAATAATGTTTGCTCAACAATCCCTTCGCCCTCTGGGAGAGGGATAGGGTGAGGGCGGCTAACTGAATAAACCAAGATGTTTTATACGAGGGCGAGGCTCCCGCCGAGCGTGTCGTTGCCTTTAGGAGGCGAGGCTCCCGCCGAGCCGTGTCGTTCCTTTGGGAGG
>CAZEZQ010000188.1:0-8252 GCA_964516245.1 uncultured bacterium
TGCTCCCGCCGAGCCGTGTCGTTGCCTTTGGGAGGGCGAGGCTCCCGCCGAGCCGTGTCGTTGCCTTTAGGAGGGCGAGGCTCCCGCCGAGCCGGTTTGATTGACCGACTTCTGATTTACGTAAATAGCCAGCATAACCAATGAGAATTTCAGAACTTACGTGAATGTTTCATAAGAGGCAGTTTCATTAACTTATGATCATATTGGGCATTGAATAGAGATTGCTCATTCGCCGCGGCGAATGAGCCGGTTCCACCCACTACTTTCGATTCACCAATCGAGGCTCGGCAGGAGCCTCGCCCTCCCCGTAAACTTATAACCCATTGATTTAATTCAACTTGAAAATCTGAGAGACAACCTCTCATAGTTCGCGCATTAGAATCTATGAAAAACCAAATAATATTTGCACATTGCCTGTTGATTTTGGTAAAGTGTATAAAAGCCTAACCAAAACTATTTGAAATTGGGAGGGCGAATCTCCTGATGAGCCACAGGTGAGTGAAACCGGCTCGGCGGGAGCACGCCACGGCGCATTTGCAGCCTCGCCCTCCCCATGAACTCATTACCCATTGATTTAATTTAACTTGAAAATCTGAGAGACAAATTCTCACAATTTGCCGGTAAGAATCTAAAACTCAAGGAAGTAAAATGTCCAACAAAGAGGATGAACGCACACCCAACGAATGCGCTCAAATCTTAAGAGCCGTTGCTGATGAAACGCGTTTGCAAATCATTCAACTGCTTTTTCAAAAGGAAAAATGCGGGTCGGATATTGCGGAAGAATTGAATTTGCCCCAACCCCATATCGCCCATCATTTGGGCATTTTAAAAAACGCGAAATTGGTGGATTCACAACGCCAAGGGCAAAAAGTTCTCTACCGCCTGCATCCGGTTTTTCAGAAATCCGTGCAAGAGAATTCTGCACAAACAGAGAATTCTTCACAAACATTGGATATCGGGTGTTGTAAAATATCATTTGGAAATGAATCCGAATGATTTCACTATATTTTTTTGGAAAAAGGTATGGAATATTGTACATAGATTTATAGAATCGCTCTGGCCACAAGTACAAGCAATCATTACATGGCAGCAAAACTTGGATAGCAGGCGTTCTGTCTGCTTAGTATTAGATACAGGTGTCTTGCCTGATTAGTCTATAGATGCAGGCGAGACGCCTGCGTTCCAAATATAGTGAATGATCCAGTTAGACAATTTCAAATACGGTATGATTACATGGATTACAAACTTGCAGGTATAGTGCTTGGTTTCTTGTTTGCATTTTCATGCGCAAACTCCAACAAAGAAGAAACGATGATTCGCATTACGGGTTCAAGCACTGTTTTGCCGATTGCCAGCCAGGCAGCGGAACTGTATCGGCAACGCCATCCTGAATTGACCATCACAGTCAATGCCGGAGGTTCTGGAGTGGGATTGAGTTCGGTGGGCCAAGGACTTGCAGAGATCGGTATGATGTCGCGTGAGCTATCTCCCGAAGAAAAAACGAACTATCCGGATGTACATTTCAAAGAATGGATTATAGGTCATGATGCGGTAGCCTGTGTGGTTTCGTCAGAAATCCACAAAGCAGGCGTAACAACTCTCACCAAGCAAGAAATTCGGCACATCTACATGGGAGACATTCAAAACTGGAAGGAACTCGGTGGCCCCAACCGTGAAATCGTTTGCATCGACAAAGAAACCCACCGGGGCACCCGCCAGGTATTTATCGGCTATATATTTGGTGACAAACGGGCACAAGCGCCGGGGGCGGATATTGTTTCCGGCTCGAATAATGAAGAACAAACAAAGTTATCATTAAGCAATGCCGCCATCGGTATGCTCTCATTCGCGTGGAGGAATGACAAAGTCCGGGGGATCGCCATTCAAGATTCAGGTGCAGCCATTGCACCTACAATTGAGAATGTCAAAAACGGCTCTTATCCCATCATACGAGTTCTACGCTTCATCACACGTGAATCTCCCCATCCCATCACTTCAAATTTCATTCAATTTGTGCAAGGCCCAACCGGTCAATCCATTGTGGAGGAAAGCGGATTTGTACCCTTATAAAACAACATTGGTCAAATTAATATTTGGCATTCCATTCGGTTTGTCCATTTCTATTATCGCATTGATATTTTTCTTTTTGGTGTGGGAAAGTTTTCCTATTCTTATAAATCAACCATGGAAATTTTTCACGGATACAAATTGGCAGCCTGGTAAAACCTATGGCGCACTCGGAATACTATATGGAACATTGCTTGTTACGGCC
Organism: uncultured bacterium; assembly: GCA_964516245.1. Taxonomy (GTDB): domain Bacteria; phylum Hinthialibacterota; class Hinthialibacteria; order Hinthialibacterales; family Hinthialibacteraceae; genus CAZEZQ01. The sequence goes on from CAZEZQ010000188.1 coordinate 2,273, forward strand.
CTAGCGATTCTTTTTGCGCTCCCTCTGGGTGTAATGACGGCGATTGTGACATCCGAATTTCTTACAGTTTTTCAACGGCTGTTCTTAAAATCTTTGCTTGAGCTGTTGGCCGGCATTCCCGGTGTGGTATACGGCCTATTGGGGATTCTTTACCTCACTCCCTGGATTCAAACCACATTTGGCCTGGCCGACGGCCACTCCATATTCAACGCTGGAATGCTGCTTGGAATTATGATCCTGCCAATGATCATGACACTCACAGACGATTCTTTGCAAAGCGTGCCAACAGAATATCGTGAACAGGCTCATGCTTTGGGCCTCACCAAAGCAGAAACCATCTTACATGCTGTACTGCCTAACGCTTTGCACGGGATCGCTGGGGGGGTTCTGCTGGCCCTCAGCCGGGCCATGGGAGAAACCATTGCCGTAATGATGGTGATCGGCAGCATCGATCAATTGCCGCAGCCTCTTTATAATCTTTTTGCGCCTTCTCAAACCATCACTTCCAAATTGGGCCGCGAAGCGGCAGAAGCAATCGGCACTCCCAGCCATTGGAGTGCTCTTATCGCTTTGAGCCTTATGTTGTTTCTCTTGGTAATGGCTCTCACATTTATCGGCCAATATGCTTTTGAATATCGCAAGAAAAAAATGCTGTATACTTCACAACAATCATGATACAACGAAAAATAAAATCATACGTTATAGGAACCTTATGCGCATTGTTCACAACATCGTCTGTGGCCATATTGTTTACTCTGATTGCGCTCATCGCAAAAAACGGGCTCCCAGCCATTGATTGGGAGTTTCTCACCTCGGCAGCCAAACGGTTTGGTTCAGAAGGGGGAATCTGCTATCAAATAATCGGAACGGTTTTGTTAATCAGCACCGCCGCCTTGATCGGCTTGCCTTTGGCACTGGGGACCGCGGTGTATCAGACCGAATTTCTTTCCTCCCGCTGGCAAAAACCGGCAAATATCTTACTCTATTCTTTAAATGGAGTTCCAACGATTTTATTCGGCCTGTTTGGTTTTATCATTTTCGGCGTGTATTTCAAATTGGGCATATCATGGCTGAGCGGCGCATTGATTTTGGCCCTGATGATCTTACCGACAATTGCAGTTAGCATCAAAGAATCAATTCAATCCATCCCCAATGAGTACCGCGAGACGGCGAACGCGTTCGGGTTTTCCCAGTGGCAATTGATACAATCTGTCATTCTACCTTACAGCTTATCCGGAGTGCTTACGGGAACGTTATTAGGCCTGGCGCGAGCCGCTGGAGAAACAGCGGCTATCATGTTCACCGCAACAACATTTTCAGGTGTAACGATACCCAGTACAATATACGAACCGGTAACCAGCCTGCAAACCCATATTCTCATCTTGTCTCAAGATGCCCTGGCGCCCGAAGCGCGGACCCATGCCTGGGGGGCGGCTTTGGTTTTGGTGTCGATCGTATTTATTTTAAACATTTCATCGATGATGGTACGCCGCAAAACCTATAAAGGCTCGCAGAAATCCATTCGAATGGGATTTTCAACTTTGAAGCCCACAATGATCGAGCGTTTTGCAAGTGCTTTACGAAACTATTCAAGTGCTTTACGAAACTATTCAAGTGCTTTACGAACCTATTATTGAGACCGGCTCTTGTTTAAGGAAAATCTAATGATACCTGCTTTTGAATTAAAAAACGTCACTTTGAAATATCGTGAACAAGCCATCGTTCAGAATGCATGCATGACCTTCCCCTGCCATCAAATTACTTGTTTGGTTGGTCCTTCTGGAGTCGGCAAAAGCACTTTGCTGCGTACCCTCAATCGTTTGAATGATTTTACGCCAACCTTCCATTGCAGCGGGTCAATCCTTTATATGGGCCAAGACATTTATCATGACTACTCAGACGCGACACGATTGCGCCAAGAGGTGGGAATGGTGTTTCAAAAGCCCTGCGTGTACCCAAAATCCATATTTGACAATGTCATTTTCGGTGTAAAGCATTTAAAGTTAAATTCCAAAAAAGAATTCCCAGCCATCGTAGAACGCAGCCTGAACCAAGCATGTTTGTGGAACGAGGTCAAAGACCGCTTGCATCACCCCGCAACCGAGCTTTCTCTCGGCCAACAACAGCGGCTCTCCTTCGCCCGAGCCCTGGCTGTTCAACCCAATGCGCTCTTATTGGATGAACCCACTTCTTCTCTCGATGCCCAAGCGAAAGCTTCGATTGAAGAACTGATTCTCCGCCTGAAAGAAAATTTAAGCATCATACTGGTTTCCCATCATTACGACCAGGTCGAAAGGCTAGCCGGCCAAGTATACGATATGAAATCATACGCCTCACACCTGCAGCGCCCAGGTTCTGGAAAAAAATTGCCGGGACTCCAGCCGAACCGTCAAATGGCAGGTTAGCGCCACTGTTCCCGCCAATAAATACACCACCACAATTTGATAGCGAACCGCCTCGACTGGAACGATGCCCGATATCATCTGGCCGGTCATGATGCCCGGCATTTGCACCACTCCCATCAACATCATACTTTTGATGGATGGTATCAGCGCATTGCGCAATGTTGCCGCAACGAAGGGTTGGAGAGCTGTTTTGGGATTGGCTCCCAGCGCCAGGGCCGCTTCGATTTCCCCCCGATGGCTGTCCAGTTCCCCCCGCAGCCGATGCACCGAGAGCGCCGCCCCATTGGCGCAGTTGCCGATCACCATGCCTGTTAACGGGATCAACAAATGCGGGTGATCCAAGGCATTGACCTGCAGCACGGCCACAAAGAAAAACCCTCCCACTAAAACCACTGATGCATGCAAAGCCAGCCATAGAGCGAAAAAGGTTTGTCTTCGTATTTCCTCCTGCCGCTGGCAGGCGGTATAGGTCCCCACAACAATCATCAGTTCAAGCACCAGCAAATAAATCCAAACATTGCCCGCATCAAACAACCAAAGCAATACATACCCCATAAGCCACAACTGCGCAAATGCCCGAATGGCTCCAATGAGATATTGGCGCTCCAATTGATTGCGGTTCAGGCGCGCCAAAGCAACCGCCAATCCAATCAATACAAAAGCGGCCAATACTTGGGCGGCAGACAATGAGAAATATTCTGTATTCATCAACCGGTTTCCTTATTGGAAAAAGCAGCAGGATCGTTTCGCCTGGCCAGAAATTCATCCACGGGGCAATCTTGCGCGAGCTCCCCTTGGTCCATTCGCAGAACCCGCCCTCCCAAATGTTCCACGGTAGTGAGTTGATGAGTGGCGACGATGGTTGTAATTTCGTTTTCACGATTCAGGCGGTTGATTAAATCCAAGATTTGCCGGGCTGAGTGTTCATCCAGCGATGAAGTCGGTTCATCCAATAGCAGGATCTGGGGTTGATTCGCCAAGGTTCGCGCCAAGGAAACCCGCATTTGCTGCCCGACAGAAAGCTGATGCGAGGGCCGGTCTAACAGTTCATTTGGCAGGCCCACCTGATCGAGATAGTGGATCGCGAAGTCTGTTTCGTTTTTAATAGGAACATGATGCAGCCGTGGCCCAAAAAGCAAGTTCTCTTTCACCGTGCCCGAAAACAAATAGGGCAATTGAAACACCAAACCGATTCGTCTGCGCCATTCTGGAATGGTCCAATCTTCTACCGTTCGGCCTTGAAACAATATCCGCCCACTCGAAACCGGGTCCAATCCCACGATCGTCCGAAGCAGCGTTGATTTGCCACAACCGGAAGGCCCTACCAATGTAACCCTCGCCCGGATGGCAACAGAGAATGATATGTTGTTGATGATAGGGGAGGGAGGAGAGCCTTTTGAGCAAAACACACTTTCCAGACGAAGCAGATCGTTCATTTTCACCGGGCACTGTTCGCAAAAAAACCTTTTCTACCCTTATTCGGTTTATTCAAAAAACCACAGGCGTCCGAGGTATTTGCGTTCATTGTCGAGAATGGGAGAAATGCGGCATTCCAGGGGGGCAACACCATTTTGTTCTTTTTTCAATTTCAAAGAAAAATGTTCGAGGGGAGATTGTTCCATATTTTTTTTAAATTGCACCCATTCTTCTTTGGGCATATCCAAATGGCTTTCCAGAAAACTTAACCATTGCGATTTGTTTTTACCGATCAGTTCACTCTCGCCAATCGATACTCGCGTACAAAACACTTGATTGGCATTCACCACTTCTCCCGAACGGTCGGTAATCACCACTCCCTCTTTCATCTGTTGAAGCACGGCGCTGAATCGGCGGTTTTGCGCTTCGAGTTCGGTGGTGCGGTCTCCCAGTGATAAGAGCGCCTCTTGCAATTCGGCAGAGCGGTCCCGCAATTCATTGTTTGAATCTTCCAATTGCTGTTTCAGTTCCAGCAATTCTTTGTTGGTTTTCGCCAGTTCTTCGTTCTTTTCTTCATACAAAGAGAGCGTTTGCACCAAATTAATATTTTGGATCCGAAGTTCCTGTGAAAGGGTGGGGCTCTCTCGCCCGGAAATTTTTTGCTGGAAAAAATTCACGATATTCTGCGTGATCGACTTCGGCGACGCCTTTCGTGTTTTCACCAGCTGGATGGTGGTGCCATGGCCCGGTTCCGATTCAATCTGAATATCATCCATCAATCGTTTCATGGCGGGGATACCGCGATTGGCGGCCGAAGAAGCGCTCCCAGAAAGAAGATCTTGAATTTGTTTCTCCGTCAAACCTGGGCCATTGTCTTCCCCTTCGATTTCCAAAGAGATTTTTTCGTCTTTGGTTACCAACGAAAAAGTGATTCGTCCCCCTTTTCCGTGTTCCAAAATATTTTTCCCCAACTCAAACACAGAGGTCGTGACTTGCAGTTGATTGGTAACGGGAAATCCCAATTCCTCACAAATCACCCGTGCCCGGTCTCGCACTGCCAGTATATCTTTATCTTCTTGAATTTCCTGGGAAAAAATTTCCATAATGAAGTGCTCAACGAGCCTTTCGTGAGTTATTTGGGTTGAGGCGCCATTTCATTTTGAGAGCCAGAATTCTCATCGATCCACATACCTTCCGAAGGGAACTCATCGGTCATTTGAGTGGATGGTACTGGCTCATTGTTCGTTGCATTTTCTAATGCGCCCGGTGCCGGATTCATGTTCGGTCTCTGATTCTGAGGGATATCCAATTCAGGTGTCACTTCTTGTATGTAAGAGCCTACCGGCTTGTTCTGCAACTGTTCCATTTCATCTTCTTCTCCAGTCTCGTCTGCCCCCACGACAAAATAGCCAGTGTCTTCCATTTCATCTTTGGGTTTTTCGCCGATATAAAATTTCGTCTGGCCAATCGCCTGCCCGTTTGAAAATATGTTGGCCGTCCATTGGCCTTCACCACCCAAATCCATAAACCGCGACATCTCAACATAAATTCCTAATGGGTTGTGTTCGGGCGAGTCAAACTCTTCGACAAAAACAATTGTATCTAATGGATTCACAAATTCATAATGAATACGGCTTTCCAAATCTTCGGGCAGCAATTGCGCGACTACTACAACACGCGGGTCAGTTTCTGGCATAAATTGATCTGTTACCCCTACCCACCGGTTATCCGCTGTCAGCCCCTTACAGGCAAATACATCGCGTAACATTGTTTTACTAGGTCTCATCGCCACCTTGGTTGTTGATGTTCCACAACTTGCTAATAGGCCCACTACAATACCGGTAAAGACCCAGTTACGAAAATGCTTAGTCATAATGTCCCTTCTTTCTATGCGTATTTATTCTACTCATGGCAAGTTACAATGGTCAAGCGAGGGAAATTTAACATTTCGGCACACAACTTGCTTTCCATACAAATTAGTACAATCAAAACTTGCCGCTTCCATGCTACAATATTAATTACGATTTATGAGAATAAAGAGTTAGAATAACAAATATCAAAACAATTTATTCTTTTTTCAAACTGTGTCGAATAGATCTGACAATTCGGCAAAAAGTCTTTTTTGGAGCGCAGGCGTCCTCGCCTGCAACTACATATAG
>CAZEZQ010000189.1:0-8248 GCA_964516245.1 uncultured bacterium
TCATCAATATGGATTGTGCAGGCGATGCAGGTAAATCAGAAGTGGTTCAATCAACTTGGCTCGGCGGGAGCCTCGCCCTCCTTATGGCAACGGCGGATAGGCTACCAAGAGCTCAATAAAAATGTGAGGTGAATCAATGATTACTCTACGCAAAGCGGAAGAACGCGGGCATACCGATTGGGGCTGGTTGGATAGCCGGCATACTTTTTCGTTCGGTGAGTATCACGATCCAGCCCATCATCACTTTCGAACACTTCGAGTGATCAACGAAGACTGGGTGCAACCAGGAAAGGGATTCGGTACGCATCCCCACCGGGATATGGAAATTTTAACTTATGTGCTTTCGGGGGCGTTGCAGCACAAAGACAGCATGGGCAATGGCTCTGTGATTCAAGCAGGAGAGTTCCAACGCATGACGGCAGGAACTGGGATCACACACAGTGAATTCAACGCATCGAATACAGAAGATGTACATCTTCTACAAATCTGGCTTTTCCCAGATGAGAAAGGCTTGGAGCCTGAATACGAACAACGGCAGTTCGCCATTCATGAAAGCCCAAACAAGTGGGTTTTGATGGCTTCGCCGGATGGGCTTGATCAATCACTTCGTATGCATCAAGATGCCTTGCTATATGCTGCAGCCATAACCAATGCGGGCGAGTTGAATTACCAACTCGACCCATCGCATGGCGCCTGGCTGCAGGTCATGAAAGGCGATGTTACTTTGAATGGCCATTCATTGAAACAAGGTGATGGGGCGCAGATTGAAGAGGAAGAGCACATTCGCGTTCAAGCGCAGCCGGAGGCGGAAGTGTTGTTGTTTGATTTGGCGTAGGCGGCAGAAAATACCCTTTGTTCCTTTGGATTCCAAGTAGTTCATGACATTTGAAATTGCGGGTTATAAAAGGACATAAAGGACCCAAAAGACATAAAGGACTAAAAGGATACGGCCGTTTTAACGGAATTATATGACGAACCGGCAAAAAGTTTGATCCATAAAACGGTCACACAATATATTGTAATGTGGGTATCTAATCTGTACTTTATGTTGTTGCAGGCGAGGACGCCTGCGCTCCAAAAAAGACTTTTTGCCGAATCGTCTTATATGGTTGTTGCTAGAAAAGCACACCGGCTGGAAGCCGATGCTACCCTTTGACAAAATTAAATGCCATGGAGCACTAGCCTAAAGTAAAGCGAAATGATTATGTAAGTATTTGTTTACTTCAATGCACTCACCGGCTCAGTTCTTTCACCGGTGGCGCTTCACGGGGGATGCGGGCGCCAAAATCTCCCAGCCATTTCCATAGTGTACGTTCATTGAGGTCAACTGTGTGATAGGCGACCGAGCCTTCTTCTTTGGCTTCTGAAACCAGTTGGCCTCTACGGTCCCAAATCCCTGTGCGGGCGTCATAACTGGAGGAAACCAAATACAGTTGGTTTTCGATGGTGCGGGCCTCGAACAGTTCTTCGTTGCCGCCCCAGATGGGCATCAAAATGATTTCTGCCCCTTGGTAGCTCAAGCGCCGTGCGGCTTCGGGGAAATGCACATCCCAGCAGATCATCATCCCCACTTTGCCGAAGTCGGTTTGAAACACAGGGAACGAATCGCCGGGAGTAATGCCGCCTTCAATTTCTTCACGCGGCAAGGCCACCTTGCGGTATTTGCCCACTAATTCACCTTTGCGGTCGAGCATGATTGCGGTGTTGTATACCGTATCTCCCGCTTGTTCGTAAATGCCCGCAACGATATACATTTCATGCTCTTTCGCCAACTTACTTAAAAAGTTGGTGCTCAACCCGGGGATGGGCTCAGACACATCCACATACGATTTCCCTGTCCCCACAACAGTGATGCCTTCAGGAAGGCATACGATGTCGGCATTTTGTTTGCCTGCTTGTTCAACAAAGGGTTTGAACCGTTCTAAATTTTCTTCTGGGCCGGAACTGTTTCGGGGGCGAAAATTGATGGCTGCCAGTTTGACATTGCGTTGTGAGGGTTTTTCGCATTCTTCTAATTTGATATTGCGCCATTCGACCTTTCCGGTTTTGGTCCAACGGAAGATCAGATCAACAACCGCGGTTTCTGCATCATCCGGCGCTTGATACACACCTTGCATGACATTCCAGTCCACACTTTGTTTTACAGTGGCGGGATACTCAGGCCGTCTGGTTCGTTTATGGTTTGCATCACGCCAATCGATCTTGGCCACAATCGCGCGGCGGGGAGTTTCAACAGCCAGGTAGGAGTATTCGGCAGAAAAGCGGTAATACTTACCGCCCTCAATTTCAAAAATCTTTCGCCATGCCCCATTGATTTTGAAATCTCCAGTGGCTTCTTGCACTTTGTGATAATCTTGGCCAATACGCATTTCGGGCAAAAGCGCTTCGCGCTGGGCATAGGGCTTCCAATCAGCCAACGGACCGGCATTAGCAGTTTGTACAATCACGAAAAGAACGATAGCAATATATCTCATAACATTCTCCCATCAATTCCACTCACGATTGATTTGAATGGCATTCCGGCAAAAAGTATAATCTACTGCTTTATGATACCATATTTTGGAGCGCGTGAGTCCCGCTTGCTCTATATGTAAATGCAGGCGAGGACGCCTGCGCTCCCAAAAAGACTTTTTGCCGAATTGTCTTAAATAATCCATGATAATATTGTTTCAGTTCGGGTTGCAATCCTAGTTGGCAAATTTCGCGCAGTCCCTCGGTGTTGGAGAAATCCAACCCCGTCTGAAAACTCAAAAATGCCGTTATCCTGGCCATCCATCTTCTCATCCTGGCTTATCCTGGTTCAGACAAAAAAAAACAAAGAAAAATCCTATGGCTTCGCATTCAAACTCAAATCAGCAATCATGCCCGCATTCAGCAGATGATACCCCAAGCCGGCAATCATGGCCCCGTTATCCATCGAAAAGCGTTTGTCGGGAAGATAAACCGTGCAACCTTGTTCCTGGGCGCGGGCGGCAAGGGCATCGCGCAGCGGTTGATTGGCTGATACCCCGCCGACCAAGGATATGTGCTTCAGGTTGAATTCTTCTGCGGCTTTTAATGTTTTGTGGACAAGAACATCGATCACCGCTTCTTGAAACGAGGCTGTGATGCGTGTGGTTTCTTTATCATCCACTTCGTGGTTTCTCAAATATTGCACCACCGCGGTTTTCAATCCGCTGAACGAAAAATCAAAACCATGATTCATCATTGGACGGGGGAAGGGGATCAACCCGCCCGAATACCCATCGGCGCGTTTTTGAATGATCGGACCGCCGGGGAAACCAAGTTTCAACGCTTTGGCGACTTTGTCGAAGGCTTCGCCTGCGGCGTCGTCTTTGGTGCTGCCAAGAGGGGTGAGTTGGGTCCAACTGTCAACGCGGTAGAGGGTGCTATGGCCGCCTGAAACAAGCAGGGATAAATGGGGGAAGGGAGGGATGGCCTCATCGTCGGCATTGAGGGCGATGGAATACACGTGGGCTTCCAAATGGTTCACCCCAATGAGAGGGATGCTCAGCGCATAGGCCAGCGACTTTGCCAAAGAAAGCCCCACCAGCAAACAACCGGATAATCCCGGACCATAAGTGACAGCGATCGCGTCTAACTCATGCAGTGTTGTGGAAGTTTCTTCGATACACTGATCGATCAGAGGCTGTAGGGATTCAATATGGGCGCGGGAAGCGATTTCAGGGACTACCCCCCCGTAAGGGCGGTGAATTTCGATTTGCGAGGATACCAGATTCGACAACACCCGGCGGCCCTGGCCGACCAGGGCCACCCCAGTGTCATCGCATGAAGTTTCAATACCTAGAATTCGCAAGATTTCCTTGTTATCGCCAGTTTTTTTATTTTGCCTGGCTGAATTGCTCACTGGGTTTGATATTCAATACGGAAGCACTCTTTAAGCATTGATAGGCTGTGAACAGTTCAATGTCATAAAGGTCTTTCTCTTCTTCTTCCATATCTCCGCTTGAGGTTTCAAACACTTCTTCTACTGATATGCGTTCTCCCTCTTCTTCTTTGATATTTTCCTCATCGGGGCTGGCTTCGCTATCATCGCTGGCGCCGCTTTCGGTTTCTTCTGTTTGAGCAGCATTTTTGGGGGCAGCGTTTGCGATCAAGTTTTCCGGCAAATATCCCATTTTGTTGGCCCGGCGAATGGCTAGCCGCTGATCGTCGGTAATGTTGGCGAAGATATCGGGCAGAAGACCTTTCTCATCTTCAATGGAACGCCCGGAGGGTGTGAAATATTTGGCTGTTGTAAGTTTGAGCGAGGCGCCGTTGAGTTGAGGCAGTTCGATCAAGGTTTGCACGGATCCTTTGCCGAATGTGCGATGGCCTTGGGGGCCGACAATGATGCCGCGGTGATGGTCTTGAATGCAGCCCGCTACGATTTCAGAGGCGCTGGCAGAAAATTCGTTCACCAACACGGCCAGCAAAAAATCACCAACAGCTTCTTCTTCAGAACGATAAATTTTTTCCTCATCGTTGTTCTCCTCGCGCAAATCGCGATGAGTCACAACAACTTTGCCGGGTTCGATGAACAGGTCGCAAATTTGCACCGCTACATCCAACAGGCCGCCGACATTATCCCGCAGGTCGAGAATCAACCCTTGCATGCCTTTGTCCAATTGATCTTGGATGGCTGTGTCCAACTCTTGAGCGGCGTCGCGGGTGAAATCGCGCAGGCGGATGTAACCGATGCTATCATCGATCATTTTCCGTTCGCTTTTTTCCACCGCCTGGGTTTTGATGATGGCGCGGGTGATATCGACCTCGATTAATTCTTTTTCGCCTTTGCGGGCGATGGTGATATGAACGGTTGTGCCCGGGTCGCCTTTGAGCCGTTTGACCGCTTCATAAATGTTCATCCCTTTGGTGCTTTCGCCCTCAATTTCGACGATTTTATCACCGCTCATCAGCCCCGCTTTGGCTGCCGGGGTGTTGGGCAGCGGCTCGATCACAGTTAACCAGCCGTTCGCGATATCGATTTGAATGCCCAATCCGCCAAACGAACCTTGGGTTTGGTCGTTAAACTCTTTGGCTTCCTCTTTTTCCATATAGACGCTATAACGGTCCAGGGTTTCGACCATGCCGTGTATTGCGCCGTTCACCAGTGCTTCTGTATCGGTTTTGGATGGATCGACATATTCATCTTGAATCAACACCAAAATCCGGGTGAGTAGCTTGAGTTGTTTGAGGCCTTGATCCAAATCATCCAGCGCCATCACCGTGCGCTGCACTCCGATGCCCACGCTCATTACTATGAGAAGAAGCAATGCAAAATACAGTATGAAATGCCGTTTCCCTGGCTTGGCCATAGGATTATTCTCCTTTGTTTAATTCAATTTCACAGAATTGAATGACCAGCGTATTGATAAATTCGAATCAATGAAACTTTGGAGCGCAGGCGTCCCGCCTGCATTTTACGTAATCTCACAATTCTAATGCAGGCGGGACGCCTGCGCTCCAAAATCCAATAGTTGAACATTTGCCGGAACTTCATGTCTGCTATGTAAAACTTATGTGTCGAATGAACGGGACGAAAGGTTTCATTGAGATGGAAGCCACTCTAATGGATTGAGAGCCTGCAACCCTTTTCTCACCTCAAAATGATAAACCGCTTGCCCTTTTGAATCACTGCCTATCACGCTTCCCAAAGGATCCTTGCGCTTTACAATTATCCCTTTTCGGATTTCGGAATTCGCCATGATGTTGGAATATATGGTCATGAAATCGTGGCCGTGATCAATGATAATCGTATTGCCCAAACTGGGAACCGATCCAACAAATTGAATACGTCCAGTTGCCGCTGCCCGTAACGTGCTGCCGGCTGAAACTTGCACATTGATTCCATGATTCATCATTTTAACCTGGAATTCAGGATGAGTAAACTCACCATAGGGGCGGATGATTCGCCCTTGAGCGGGCCATTTCAAACCTTGTTCTTGCTTGGCTGATGAGGAGGAGGTGGTGGTGGTGGGTGAATTGGATTTCATCAACTCAGAGAGGGGTTTGATTTCAGATTCGTCGAATGGGAAATCTTGGCTCGGTTTGGCTTTGGCATTATCTGGCTGCTGTTTTTGGGCTTGCGCTTCGCGGCGTTTGCGCTCTTCTTCCATACGCTGGCGGCGGATTTCGGCGATTTTTTCCTCGGCGGCGGCTATTTTCTCGCGGAGTTGTTTTACGTTTTTTGAGGCGGTTTGGGCTTTTTGTTGGGTCTCTTGAACCTGAGACTTGGTTTGCTTTAGCGATTCTTCCTGGTTTTCTCTGCGCTCGATATCGGCCGGCATATATTCGTTTACAATTCTAGATTGATAGGCGAGGCGGTCTTGAATCAGGTTTTGCAGCTCATCCAGCCGGGGGGCTTCAGCCTGCATTTCACGGAATAACTCGCGGCTCAGGGTGGCGGCCGCTTGTTTCACGGTTTGTTGCTGCAATCGTTTAGCGGGGTCGTGCAGGGGCGGCTGCATCGCCGCCCGGGCGTAGGCATGCACGCAGCCATTTAGCATTTGCTCTTGGTTTTGCCGCCGTTTGAGAATGCTTTTGATTTCTTCTTCGGCCGCTTCGATCACTTTTTGGGCTTCGTTTAAGTTGTAGCGGTAATTGTAAAGTATATCTTCATAGCGGTGCAGCTGGTTTTGCCGCGACTCAAGCAGCGATTCAAGTTGCTTTTTCTTCTTTTCCAGTTCTTTGGCGCGTTCGTGTTCTTGTTTCAATTGTTCCCGAAGAGAGTGAGCGGAATCTCGCAATGGTTTGTCAGACGATTGGGGATGAACGTGTTGAGAGAAAACAAAAACCATACAAATTATAAAGAGCAAAGACTGTTTCATGATTACTCTCCTACCCGCGGTGGACGGTAACTCGGCCCAGCATCTAACGGTTCGCTATGCAGCCACCAGCCAACGGCGCAAATGGCGGCGGAAATGATCGCAGCGAGGAACACTCCTTCTCCAAGCAGCATGAAGTATCCGGGTGACCCTCCGCTTTTCAGTGGCAAGGGGAAGAATAGATAGCCGAGAGTGAAAACAATGATGTAAGTAACCGCTGTGAAAACGGAGTGGGTGAGTGCGATTTGGATCCAAATGCGTTCGGGATCGTAGTGGGTCCCTGCGCCCCCGAACCCCAAGCGCACCACATTGCGGCGGCGCAGCCGTTCGGGGTATGAGGCAATCAACCCAAGTATGGAGGCAATCAACAAGCACCAAAATAGTGTGGTCAAGAACGTGAATTTTCTGGTTCGGTTTTGCAGCATGCCCGCCTGGGCGGCATGGCCACTTTCATCCCACACCACTTCGGCCACCCCGCTCACGTTTTCAATTTCCTGGGCGATTTCTGCAGCGCGAATGTAATTCTGCACCTGCAGCTCTGAGGTGGCCACCAGCATCGGGGGTAGATAACTCTCCCACATCGAGCGCCACTCGTCCCGCTGGTCTCCCGGACCGTTCCAAGGGGGGATGGGCTGTTCGAGTTCAACATTGGTAATGCCGGAAATTTGTGAGAGAGTTGAATGCAAAGTATCGATTTGATGGGGCTTCATCGAAGGGTCCAATTGCACCGCATAGGCCAGGGTCAGGCCCATATCCATCAGCTGCTCGCTCTCAGAGCGCAGGGTCAGCTTGAGCAATGAGTAAAACGCAATGCCAAACCCTACCAGCAAGATCATGGCGAGATAATAAGAGGATATCCGGTCTAAAAAAATCACGCACAAACCCCTCAACTCTACAAAGATAAGAAGATTACGGATATTCAATTATAAAGATAACGGATCGAAAGTAAATCATTAAAAACGGGGAGTTGGGGTCTCATCTTCATTTAAGAAGCGGGAGCCTAAAATGAGTGGATATTCACTCGCAGATGATTTTTTTGTCTGAACCAGGATGACCAAGATTATTTACGGATGGCCAGGATAAGGGCGAAAATGTTCAGTATAGAATACGTTTTGATTGTGTTTTGGAGAGCAGGCGTCTCGCCTGCTTGTGATGCTATCATCCTGCCTTTTTGTCCAAAAGCAAGCTATTCTCTTTCAAGAGTGACTAATATTGTTATGAATATTGGTAACAACTTAAATCGGCTTCAGAAGCAGTCTGGTTTTTTTTATGCTATAATTTTTTCAAGTTGGCAAATAATGAAGATAGGGAAGTGAAACTAAATTTATGGTTACGAACGAAAAAAATATAAAGCAATCTGAGAAGCCTGAGATCAAAACCTCGAGAATCACTTCGGAACAAATTGAAGAGATCATGGCTGA
>CAZEZQ010000190.1:0-2748 GCA_964516245.1 uncultured bacterium
AGGGGAGGGTTGAAAGGATATGAAGAGCAAAACTCTTAACCCCCTCCTAACCTCCCCCATTTCATTGGGGGAGGAATGAAAAGACTTTCCAATTTTTTTATATTTCACTTCTTATGGCTGACCAGTTTCAAAGTATTTATGAAATATTGATTTATTCAAAATAATGAAATTCGACGTTAATTTTACTAATTTTATAAATTTTTTGTTGCAATTTATTAATTTCTGTGTTTATAATCTCAATTCTTAATGTTCCGTATTAAAGAATCGCTAGGGAACCTTCTTTGTATTGGGTTCATATTGACGTTTCACTTTCGTTTTTGAAGGGAAATATCATGATTTATTATTCACTTTTGAAATTGATGCTGATTCTGAATTTAGTTCTTATTCTATCCATTGGCATCACTCATTCAGGTACTGCTCAAACGTATCCGGATTATATGAAAACCGGCAAACCGGCCGACCTGCCTTTGCCCAGCAAGATGCCTCTCAATGATTACGAAAACATTCTCTACACCTGGCTGATGAAGCAAGAATACAAAGACCTCAGCTGGGCGGTGGATAAGGGGGTGCGCGACACCGGTCCCTTTTTGAATCAAGACAACTACGGAACCCATCCAGCAGTTCGCATCTTTTATTCGCCTAAAATCATCAAATGGCTGCAAGGGGGGCGTAAAGGTGAGGTCGAAGACGGCGCCATTATTGTCAAAGAAATGTATACCCCACCGGCGGCGATTTATGAAGAAATTAAAAACGCGCCAAAGTACAAAAACAATCCAAAAGCGTATGAAGAACTGTTGGGCCAGCTGGTCACCGCATGGACAGTGATGATTCGAGACAGCCAAGGCTCGCGTGACGGTTGGTTTTGGGGCGGGCCGGGGGCTCCCAAACAAGGCGAATCGATTGCCCATGCGGTCGAGCGCCAATTGGAGAACTTTACCCATGACCGTTATTCGGGGTTTGGCCAGCCCTGTTTGCGCTGCCATGCCTCTGCCAACAATGAATTCACCTTCAGCACACTGAAAAACATAAAAGGGTTTCTGCCAAACGAAAACCCGCTGCGATTTCGCATCGACACCGCCTGGCGCGAGAAAGAATACTTTCAAAACTATCCGCTCAGCCTATTGTTAGACGGCCCCTATGCCCAGAAAATTTTCGAACTCCCCTCTGAACTTCGACCCTGGCAAGAACAATACGCAATGGACGACAATGAAAATTTGCAAACCCACATGGGGCCGTTAGAATCTCCAACGGTCCGGGTTTCTTCATTGCCGCTTTATGAACCGAACGAAGAATTTGTGCAGACCTTCGATCAGATCAAAAATTTCCCCAAAGCCGATGTCAAAGAATTCCCTTCGCAATGGGCCGATCATATCGTGGCCGGGCCTGAAGGGGCGGAGCAATACATTACTTCAGACAATTGCATGGCGTGCCACGGCGGGCTTGGCGGTGAACCAAGTGGCATCACCATGTTTATTAAAACCGGGCCAAACTACGGTGATGGTTTTAATGTTTCTGAATATGGCGAATGGCGCTGGTCACCGATGGGGTTGGCGGGGCGCGACCCTATCTTTCATGCCCAACTCGAAAGTGAGATGGCCTATCTTGAACGGGATGCCCAACTTAGCCCCAGCCCGCTCAAAGGCAGCCTGCAAGCCAACAAAAATGCCGTCGCCAATACTTGTCTCAGCTGCCACGGAGCGATGGGCCAGCGGCAATTGGCTATTGACGCGAAAAACGATCCCAATCTCGATCCCAACTTCAAAGTGAAATATTACTATTTGACCGAGCAACTTTCAAAGAATGATCCAACACCGAAAGATTATAAATATCACAAATACGGTGAATTGGCGCGCGAAGGCATCAGCTGTACTGTGTGCCATCACATTGACGCCCCTGCTGCTTCGGATGTGAACAATTGGAAGCCCAAAGAGCGCAATTGGCTAACCCGCTCTACGCCCAAAGAACTGGCTTATTTTCTCTTCCACAACACCACCGGCCGCTTCAATTCAGGGCCGGCCGATGAACTCTACGGCCCTTTTGAGGATGTGGCGGAGCACCCCATGAAAGAGACGTTGGATATCACACCGGCACACAATGATTACATCCAAGATTCACAAGTGTGCGGCACTTGCCATACCATCAATTTGCCCAATATCGGCCTGAAAGAAGATGAGTTCCCGGTGTTGACTGATGCCGAGCAGAACCCCGCTTTGGCGAATTACCCCCACACCATTGAACAGGCCACATTTCTTGAATGGCAAAACAGCGTCTTTGCCCAAAACCCGAATGCCGAAGACACCAAGTTTCAAAGCTGCCAGGATTGCCACATGCCGGGTGGTTTCGAAACATTGGATGGTGAAATCAAAATTGACCAGGTGGTGACCCAAATCGCCAGCATTCAAGACACCACTTATGCTCAAGCCGAGCATGAAGCCCCTGCCAAAGACATCACCGTCCCGCTGCGGCCTGAATACAAGCGCCATGAGCATGTGGGGTTGAATGTGTTTCTATTGAAAATGTTTGATCAGTTCCCTGCGATCTTGGGCGTAGACAAAACCGACTATATGACCTCAGCAGCCACCGGCAACGAGTTGGCATTGCAAAATATGATTCTGCAGGCGCAAAACGAAACCTTGGATATCAAGGTTTCGATTGATTCGTTCAAAGACAACAAACTGACAGCCCAAGTGGCGCTGACCAACAAAACCGGCCACCGTTTCCCCAGCGGCGTGGCTTTTCGCCGGGCTT
>CAZEZQ010000190.1:2758-8242 GCA_964516245.1 uncultured bacterium
ACGATGTGGTTTGGGGCTCTGGCCGCACCAACTCAGTTGGCGTGATTGTGGATGAAAATGGCAATCCGCTGAAAACCGAATTTTTGCCTGACCAAAACACCTATCAACCACACTACCAAACCATCATCCGGCAAGACCAGGTGCAAATTTATGAAGAACTGAACCAAAACAAGGATCATGAATTCACCACCAGCTTCGTGCACCGGGTGCATGACGTGAAAGACAACCGGCTGCTGCCCCAAGGCTGGCGCGCATCCACCTATTTCAAAAAACAGGGAGAAGTGATGTTCCAATTCATGGAAGCCACCGACCCGAAGAATGTGGGCAACGACCCCGATTACAAAGACCAGGGGCCCAAGTTCCCCGGCCAGGATCACATCAAATATATTGCCACACTTCCCAATGATATTGATCCCGGCAATCTAAAAGTGCAAGCCACCATGTATTACCAAGCCATCCCACCCTATTACCTGCACCAGCGTTTCAGCACCGCCCCCAACGGCGAAGCCACCAAACGCTTGTTCTACTTAACCAGCCATTTGAATTTGAAGGATACGCCGATGGAAGATTGGAAGTTGGAATTGGTTTCGGTGGAAGTGAAGTATGGCAAAAAATAGTATTGTATTTTCTAGGAGGAGGGCGAGGCTCCTGCCGAGCCTCGTTCACAGAAATTTCAATTAGCGGCTGGGGCGGTAGCGGTTGATTAGTTCTTTGCCGATGGTTTTGAAATAGTCTTTGACGGCTTGTGGATCGGTGTTTTCAATGAGCATAGGGAGAGGTTCGGTTGGGATATCCAGCAAACTTGTTGCCATGTAAAAGATATATTCGTCGTTATCGAAATCAGCCGATTTTTCTTTGGCTTTTGTAAGCAAATAATCGAACGTAAAATTCGTATGGTTCAAGATGTAGTAAAGATCAAATGAATCTTTTGGTTCTTCCCTGCTTGGGGGAAGACAAGTAACTTTATTGACTGCAATATCTACTAATGAATCAACAATGACCTTTCCGAATGTTTGATGAGGTTGGATATTAGGCTGGGGATGAGTACAAAAGTGAAGGATGAGTGGTTCTTGCTTTGAAAAAATCACTTCAACAAAATTTTTGTTCTTCTGCGTGATTTCAAACCGATAATCATGATCTTCCAATAACTTAATCACCCATTGGATATGAAGTAAAATCTCATCGGTATTGATAAAAAAATCCAAATCTTCTGATTGGCGAAAAGGATAGTAAAATTCATTCAAAGCAGTGCCACCAGTGAAATAAAAACCTTGATCTCCCAAGCCACGATTGAAGAGCAAATCCAAAATCTCATATTGCAGTGGTGTTAAGACCTTAGAATGCATTTTGCCAAACCCGAAGCGCATGTTCTAATATTTCCCGCCGTTCTTCCGGCAATTCGATCCGTTCCAATGCCTCTTCAATTTCTTCAATGGTAAGCAACTCTTGAATATCCTTGATCGTACCTTTCTTCAAAATACGCCCAATCGCCCAATACCGCAAGTTAGAATTCTTGTCGTCAATATACCGGCGCAGCGATTCAATATCTTCGTTGTAATCCCATACAATGTGATTACTCATTCTCTTCATAAGTGATTTGCGCACATCGGCCAGCCATTCACGTGTAACGATGTGGGTGTTTTCATCTTCAATATGTTTATCAATTTCAGGCAGGAGAGAGTTTAAAAAATCACTATGAGAGCCCCAATGTCCTAAAGAAATTTGTTCTATTCCATAAGCAAAATTTCTCTTTATCTCTTCGTCATTAGGGTAAATTGGTAAAATTTCATTTATAAACTCGTGAAACTTTTCATCCTTGCTAGTTATCCAGTTTGAAATGATGCGGGCGTTTTCTTTTGATTCTTTCGCTAGTTTTAGTATGACATTAAAATACTTTGATAGATTTAGATACTTCTTCATTAAATGTGAAATGTAGTAATCAGAGATTTTAGTTATATTCGTTAATTCGAGAAACATACGTAAAAAGCGATCCGGATCAGATGTAAGGAGTGTATCAGCGAAATTATGATGTGAATATGTATCTATAGGTTTCCAGGCTATGTTTTTAGCCTTATTGTTATAATAAGCCTCTTTGCTCTTTTCAAATTTGATATAAGCGTTTTTGAAAATTTCGAACCCTCTTTCAGGTTCTTGCTCTGCCAGGTATGCTACAACAGTATCAATATCATGCAAATTACTGAGACCTTCAACTGATGATAAGTTTTCAAGACATACCCAACCTATATCAAATAGAGATTCATCTAACTTTTTACATTTATGTAAGCGGCTATGAAGTACATGCAAGCAGCTAATGGCATTCTCATACTTGAATCCACATATCGATTGTAAGATATTATAAAGTTGTTTAACCGTGAGTTGATTTGTGAAATAGCTGTAATCCATTATATTGACAGTTAATTGAATATCTAATTCAGAAGATTCCAATTTTGATTCGAATTTTTTTATACGTTCATCACTTGGTTCAAGTCTCATTAATGTTTCTGTCCAAATTATTGGATGAATATGATGTTGATCAATTCTTTTTTCCCAATTTCGATTGGCTAGTTCAAAGTTTGTACTCGCTATACCACGAAAATAATCTGAAAACAAAAAAGCACATTGCTTATTATTAAGTTTAGACAATAATTTATCCCATAATACTAAATCTACGTCTTGCTTCCCTAATGCAAAGAAAAATTGTAAATTTCTTGGTGCAGCACTATTAATTAACCACTCGAATATAGATTCTAAGAGAATTGACTGGTCTTTAACAACCATATTTGCCAATTCTAACAATTCCTTTTTGTCCTCTTTTTCATTGTCAACAAATCCCCATCCGCCGAGAATTCGTTTCAGTCGAATTTCGAAGCTAGCACCACAATACTCTTTTATGAGTTTCTTCAATTTTGGAATATTTTTATCATGAAATTCATTTTCACCCTTATGTCGAATAAAATTATCAAGTGTCATTTCCATTTCAGAATAAAGATTGTGCACATTGAATGCGATTTTACAGGTTTTTGCTTTGTTAACTAATTTCTCAAAATTATCTAATGATATATTACATAATTCTGATGGTATCATAGTTATGTCGGATAAAAAATTTGGCATCTGGTTCAACACTTCACATTTACAAGATAGACTTGAATCAGCAATTGTCCATAATTTTTTTAGCAATTTTTCGGCATAATCAAAAACTTCTTTGTAAAATTTGGCTTTAAAACTAGGATCAAAAGGATAGAGACCTTTACACTCGGTTTGCATCCAGCATTGAGTTGGATTAAAAGATTTTGTTATTGAGTGAACGACAATTATTGTTAAACCATCACTATGAGATTTGAGAAATTCACCCAAAAGATTCAATCGCTTAAAATAAGATATTGGTAATTGAGGGTGGCAATAATGAAAAGATGATTCAAACATACCTGTCGCATTGTTCCCATAACTTTCATTCTCCGCCTCCGCCAGCAATCCCAGCAAACGCAACGCGCCTTCACTGGTAGCTTTACGAAAAAGCAACTGTTCCAAAATCCACATCACATTACGCCGTTTTTCGCCAGCGATTTCGTTGTATCGATACTCATAAGTGGAATCTTTGATTAATGTTTCGAGAACATACAGCACACGTTCAGGTACAGTGCCTGCCAGATATTCCAAAATTTGGGCATAGTTGAACACATTTTCCGGCTTTGTGAAAAAGGAATCAAACAGCTCATCCAATAGTTGTCTGGTTTCCTCATTGTCTATTTCACAGATACGGGCAAACAAGCGAAAACTGGTGGAGGGTTGAAATCGGGAAATCAAAAGAAGTAGTTTTTCATAGTTCCCCCACAGATGTTTCCCTGCCAAATGATTGGCCAGCAGTGGGATGGTGACCTGAACAAAATCGCCTTTTTTTTGTATGAGACCCGCCCGGATCAGATCATCACATTGATTCAAAACCTTATTCAAATCGTATCCTGGAAACGTTTCACAGATATTCTCAATTTCATCTTTGTGTTGATTGCTCACACCCACATGAGTCAGCAGCGACAGGCGTTTTAAGACTTCAACCGCATCCTCACCCAAACGCCTTCGAGTATCTTGTTCAAAACCTTCGCCGATCTTTTGCAGGAAACCGGTTTGTTCTTCGATCAGGTATTCCATCTGCGCCGCCGCCAGTAGTAGAATGCCAGGGTTGCCGCCCGCTTTCTCCACAATCCATTCTTTGACATGCTCGGGGATGGGCCGGTGCGTTTCATGCAGCAGTTTAAGGCTTTGATCCCGATTGAGGCGCTTCACTTCAATAAATTGGGTTCGTTCATCCAGCCCATAGTTGTATTGCGAACGTTCGTCTTTTACCGGCAATGTGATAATGATTTTTAGGTTCTCAATTTGATAAGCGAATTTGGAAAGATCGGTGATTTTTTCCAGAGGGGGGTCTTCGACAATACAAATGGTTTCTTGTTTCGAGTTGGTTAATTGGTCCAGCGCTTTGAAATTCAATGATTCTGGAGCCAGGGCAAAAACCGTTTTGTTCTTCCAATCTTCAGTGGCGTCTGTCACCAGGCGGCTTTTGCCAATGGTGTGCGGACCGCTTACAACAATGCAGCGCACATCTTCATTTTCGATGTGTTGTTTCAATGTATTTACTTCATACTCCCGACCAATGATTTCTGTATGAATCATGTAGCGATTCGAAAATTTTCCATTTTGTTTTTCCCAAGTCAAGAAATCGCTGGTGACAAAAAAGGCAGAGCGAAGGTGAGGGTAGCTATTTAAAAATGCGGCCAGGCTTCCGGCATCGAGAATTTCAATGCGCTCCAACGGTTTGGGATCCATCCCTTTTGCTATTGTTTCTTTTAGTTTCTTGATTTGAGAATGCGAAAATGCAATGTTTGTTATTAATGTATATTTGGCGAGAGGCTGAACGGAATTGAATCTTTCGAATTCACCTTCTATGATTTTTGGATCAAGCCGGTCCGCTCGCTTTTTGTATTGAAATACATTTCGACCACATTTCACAACAGGGATAAAAGAATCGTTTCTGCTCTTATCAAGAATAAATTCGGCATCAATCCCCCCATCCGGCGTGTAGTCTTTAGATGACAATCGCGCGCCGGGGGCATAGGTCCATACCAGGGCATTGCAGAGGTTTTCGAATTCAAAACCGCTCCAATGGCGGGTGAGCGCCTCAACCATTTTGGCATCGATGTACTGGCCGTGTTTCAGTTGCATGCAAAGAGTTCCTAAGATTTCCTCTTTATCAATCGAGATTTTCATCTTTTTAGGACGATCCGGCAAAAAGTAAAATCCAGAATTTTGTTGTACCACATCTTGGAGCGCAGGCGTCTCGCCTGCTCTATCTAAAGTTGCAGGCGAGGACGCCTGCGCTCCAAAAATAACTTTTTGCCGGATTGTCTTTTAATGTATTATACACGTAAAGCAAGTGGAAATGACAAGCGAATTATCATTTCGCTGCTTCACTTCACCGGCCGAGATTAC
>CAZEZQ010000191.1:0-1956 GCA_964516245.1 uncultured bacterium
GTGAATCTCTTAACCCCCTCCTAACCTCCCCCATTTCATTGGGGGAGGAATAAAAAGACTATTCAAATTTTTAGAATTCACTTCATATAACTAACCAATTACTCCTTTTTATATCAATATCTTTTACCTTTATGCAATCAACCAATCAGAACTGTCGGCAAGCCAATTGCTGCCGAGGCGCCGCATATACAAACATCGCCAACCCGCAAAGCCGGTTTGCCCCCAATCAAAACTGTTGCGCTGCCCATGGGGAAAGGACTAACCGTGGGTTGATGAACGATGGGGGGAATGGGACATACATGCATATCTGTGGCCACAGCGGCGGGCATACCCCCAATTAACACGGTTGGTACTCCTGGACCCACAATGGTTCCTCCGTGATTTGATACATCAGTCACTCTGGCTGCCGGTGGCATTTTTGTCTCCTCAAATGTATTGGATGTCTGCATCGCAAAATGCTAGTGCAGGCAAGATGCCTGCACCACAAGATGGTTAACCGCACTAAGCTGCCATCAATTAATTTGAACCAAAGCGCCTTTGACTACTGCAATGGCTCCACTGGTTAATTCCGCTCCCGCCGCGCCATCCGCTTTTAGCTGAGCGTTGGCTTTTATAGTGACATTGGTTCCTTCAATCGTGAAATCCCCGGTGGCCTTCATCGAAATGTCTCCAGCGCTTTCAATGGTGATGCCGCTAGAGTTCATTTCGATTTTGTTGTTGTTTTCATCTTGCAACAGGATGGAACCTTTATCGTCGCTCAGGGTAACCATATTTCCATTAGGGGTTTCAATGTGGACAGATTTTTTCTCATCGTTAAATACGAGCTTTAACTCATCACGGGTAAAAAATCCTTTTTCTGGATTCTCATCTTTTGCCGTTAAGGGAGCCGGTTTGGCGCTGCTATTCAACATGCCCAACACAATTGGGTCGCGTGGGTCGTCATTCAAAAACCCCAACACCACTTCGTCTCCAATTTCCGGCCGGAAAAAGGCCCCGCGATTTTCTCCAGCGTCTAAACTTGCTATACGGCACCAGATCCCTTCATCGTCGGGTTTCACAATCGGCATCCGAACTTGGATACGGTCTTCACCTTCTGGATCATCTTGAAGCTTGGTGACCACCCCGATTTGCAAACCATGAACGGCTGGGATTAGCCCCGACGCAGGCACATCGATAATTTCGTTTTTTTGGGAAAACCATTCGGGAGAGAGACCAAATTGAATGTCGGTTTCCCAGTTTTTGGAAGTGATATGATGGCGTATCGCGGTTGCGAAGGCATTGCCATTAAACCGGTCACCCACCCCTTTCAACTCTAGCATGTGGCCTGGATTGATCTCTCCATAGCCTTGGCATTTGACACGGCCGATCAGTTTCGCCAGCCGGCTTTTTAAAAGCCGGGCTTCAGCCCACGTTTTTAGTTCTTGATCGATTACTTGTCCGGTATGCAGCAAGGGCAATGCTTCTACACCGGTCACATCCGCCAGCGTTTGGGCTTCTAAATTTCCATGTTCATTGTATGAAACACTATCGATTTCTTCTGAGATCATTTCTTGATCTCCATAATCCCATGAACTGCTTTTGATTTTGGGGAGCTGGTGGCGCGCATCCATAGACGCCTCAAATTCCATCATGGTTGAACCATGAATCAAAGACAATGATGGCTCTGCCGATGTGTCGGGCGCTTTTACCAAAATTTGCCCATCTTCCGCAAAGACCAATTTCCCGTTGGCCTCGGCGCGGGAAACCAAAAAATCCCAATCGGTCGAGTAATATTGAACCATTTCTTTGTGTTGGACAGAGGTATCTTCGATGTCACTCGATAACCCATATTGTTGAATGATCTCATCCAAAATCTCACTGTCTTTCATCTCATGGTAATATTCGCTTTTTCTCCGAATGGTCATGTTGACTGCTTTATCCTTACATTCGACAACCAACAGAGAGGGTTTGTTTTTT
>CAZEZQ010000191.1:1966-8231 GCA_964516245.1 uncultured bacterium
TGTTTTTTCGAATCTTGATACCATGGCGAATCACAATCCCCTTGAAAATGACGCTCTCGTTCGAATGATACCCGGCCTGAATTTCCACTTCTTTGCCCGGGATAAAATCATCTGAATTGCTATGTTCAAAATCTTCTTTGGCCACATCGCCATCCAATATAATAATTTGGGCCATCGGAATTTTATTGACCGCCCGGTGTACCGTAATCGAAACGACATGATACTCAGGTTTAATTTCTTCTCCATCTGTCAATATTTTAAATGTAGACAGATCGGACGATTCTGGTGTTGGTATGATACGTTCATCACTCATGAATTTTTCGTTAGAGCACTAGCGCCTTGCTTGACCGGTGGAAACCGCAATGAATTTCCAGTGCTTAATTTCCTGAAATTGTTCAACCCATTTTTCCGTGCCAGCTCAATGTAATAGGATGAATCTCCATAAATGCGGTAGCTCATCAATGGGAGGGTGTCTCCGTCATAAACCGTTCGCACATGGGTCAAATCTGGAGAGTTTTTGCCTTCTTTCGCCGTCCGCTTAAAATCTTCGATGTTCTCAGAAAAGGTCGCAGAAACTTTGGCCCGCAGTGGGAAACCATCATTATTGAATAATGTATAAGAAATTTCGGCTGACTTTAAAATGCAATCAACAATTAAACTGCCCCACGAGATCCTTAAATATGGAGGCCGATGGGTGTCGCTTAACGCGGTGGCGCTTACATCAAAAAATTCTTCGATCAAGGTATTCACATCTTTTTTCTCTGACGATACGCCCGTGCCATCGAAAATAAACTCAAAGGTATAATCTTGGGGCAATACCCGGCTGAATTTTTGATTGCTGCCTGTTGTCCCTTTTCCTGATGCTCCTTCATATTCGACTTCATACTTTTGGGTGTACGCCGTGGGGTTAAACATCACCGTAAACTCACCCACCTTTTCATTTTCAGAGTAGGTGATTTTCTTATACGCTTCAATTTTTAGTTTTTTTAATTCGCCTTCCATTTAAGGTTCTTTCCGCTATCTTTCCGACTGTTCGTTCAACAGCGCCATCACTTCATCCACACAGTCTGCAATAAGTTCTTCTTTATTGATTGGCGAATTTTCGTCTGCTTGGCTGTTTTGATCCATTCCATTTTGAATGGTGGCCTTTAATACCAATTCGCGAATTTCGATGGGCATGATCGATACTCCCTTTTCTTTCAGACGCAGATCTTTGGCTAGGTGCTATTTCTTGGTCCGAGTAAAATAATTGTAAGCCAGCTCCAAAGTCTCGATGACAAGCGAATTTTCTTGCGCCTTAAAATCTGAGACCGACCATTTCACCGGCCATGCGCGAATAAAGTTGTATGTATCACTCAGCGCTTCATGACTTTCATTCAACAACGTCACATTGACAGTGATTGGATTGAATTCAAAATGCTCAATCGCATCCTTACACCAATCAATCAATCCCGATTGGGTAAACAAACCCCGTTTCAAGATGAGATTGGTATATTTCGCCCGGGTAGGAAGCCGGTGTGAAAAACGGTTTTCACCGCCCTCCACCACTTCTTCCACTCCCAGCTCCGCGTTAAATCCAGAAACCTCTTGAAACCGGGTGTCTTCGTCTTTGGCTTCACTCAGGTTAAATTCCACACTGAAATGAAAACCGACCGGTGGATAGTATTCGGCCATCGTATTATCCGTTTTCGATCGTTAATCCTTCATGGGCAATTTCAATTGACTCGATTGCGACTTCGTTGCCGGTCGCTTTCAAGCCCGGGCCTTCGACCTTAACCGGGAAAGCGTTGACGGCTTTCCAACTCATCACGGGTTCGTGATTTTCGTTCAACAAACTGATGGTTAAGTCTCTACGCTCCACTTTGTTGAGGCTCGTCGTATTCAGCCAATCGTAAAATTCATTGTCATCCGGCAATATCCCCCGTTTTAACGTGATATTGCCATACTTGGGGATTCCCGTCATTTTGATGGATGAATAGACCGGGCTTAATCCGTTTCGATATTCAATAAGTTGGTTCTCGATATTCAGCCCAGAGACTTCTGAAAATCCAAGATTGGTTCCGCCCCAATCCACCTGAAAGTGAAATACTGGTAAGGGATATGGATCAGCCATTTTTTTCTTCCTCTTTTTTTATTGATATCCAATGAAATTGATTGCTTGCAATCATTCACAATTTTCCGATTCGCGAAGCCTGATGTTTGACATATCAACAGGCCGCCCTCCAAACAGAGGCGAAATCAAAAAATCGATTACGCTTCCTGCATCTTGTGGGAGAACTTGAGTATGATGAATTCAGCCGGCCGAACAACTGCCATGCCGATTTCTACATTCATCCGTCCTTCCAAAATATCTTGCGCGGTCATGGTGACTCCCAATCCCACATTCACAAAAAAGGCTTGTTCGGGTTTGGCGCCTGCCAGCGCGCCATCGCGCCATTTTTGCACCAAATAATTTTCAATCATCGATTTCACTTTGATCCATGTGTTGGCATCATTGGCTTCGAATACGGCCCAATAGGTGGATTTCTTCACCGATTCTTCCACCATGTTGAAAAATCGCCGAACAGAAACGTAACGCCATTCGTTGTCGTTGCCCGCCAGGGTACGCGCGCCCCAAACCAAGATGCCTTTGCCGGTAAAAAAGCGGATCGCATTGATAGATTTGCCCGCAACAACATCAACATTCAATTCAGCTTGTTCTTTGTGATCGATGGTTTCAGTGACCCCCACGACGTTTGTTAGGCTTACATTGGCTGGTGCTTTCCACACGCCACGGCTGTTGTCGACTTTTGCATAGACGCCGGCGATTGCTCCACTGGGGGGCAGGATGGTCAATGAACTTTTTAGCTTGTTCACAATGGTTTTGTAATTCACATGGGATTCGTAAAGATTGGTTTCAAATGAAGATTCAGCATTTTTGGCTGTATTGAGAATATCTGTAATTGCAGCATTGACTTGGTCGAAAACCAAAGAAATTTTTGGCTCTGCATTTTTTATCATGTCATCATCGTTAGCCCCTGTATATATCGATGCATCTGCTGCTGGATTTTCTGGTGAATTTTCATCAAAGATGGCTCCCCATCCTGCCGCTTGCATCGGATGGTAATTCGAAAATTGAGGAGATGGATTATCACTTAATGCGGTCTCCGCTCCTTTTTCATAGGCTAACACAGTTTCCATAGAACCCTTCAATGGGGTGGCAATCAATGAAGTCGCCTTTGATAAAGTATCACCATGAAGTGGAGATGCGCCGGCCGCCCATTCATCAATTTGGTCTACCGCATCATATATTAAAGTAAATAAGGCAGCTAAATTGTTAGAATTAGGAGTGGTTCGTAATGTATCACGCAGCTTCAAATACTGGGTTTTGAGCGACTCTTCTCCAGACTTTAAGGTTGTCAATGATGCATTTATCGCATCCACATCTGCAAGGGCGTTATCCAAATCGGTTACAATATCTTTTACTTTTTGGGTGCTGGTTAAATCTTCGATTTTGATATCGCTAGTACCACGCTTCACTTTCCCTTTTAAATCCCGGTAACGAATTTGCATCCCCAAATTCGATTTCAACCAGGGGGTATAGGCTGCGCCGTATTTTAAATCGTTGATTCCAATTTTGTCGCGAAAATCATCTTTCCCTTGTTCCCAGTCTCGCTTGCCATTTTGATCGAACGGTTCCAGCAAATCAAAAATAGCAAATCGATCCATCAATTCACTGCATTGGCTCAACGCCTGTTGTTGAATGGAATAAATATCATCCCCTGACAGCAAGACCGCATCCGGAAAAAGAATCAGTGTGGGTTCGTCCTTTTTTTCCAATTTTTTCAAAGCATCTTCAAAATGGCTTTTTTGCTTGGAACTGGACGTGCTATAAGTGCCAATGGAGATGATGTAACATTTCCCACCGCCATTCTTAAAAAACAAGCGCAAACTGTCATAAAGATAAAACTGAGATTTCAATTTGTGAGAAGCGACGGCATTGTTTTCATTTAATTGAACTTCCTCGAGATCAACGGGTGGGGCGCCGCCAAAAAAGGTTTGATAATCCAGCAAAGATGAAATGCGTGTGGGTTCGAATAACAAATCACCCGGTTCAAACTCATCCGCTTTTTCTGTATAACCTATGAAGGCCGGAACCGCCGTCTCCACTTCTGCAACAGAGGGTGGGAAAGTCGATATTTCTTCTACATAGACATCGGGGGTTGCGTAGGTAGCCATTGTTTTCATTCCTCTCGGTTATTGTTTATACATAGACATATATTTTTGAAAATAAATCGTTATTGCCATCCACATGAATCTGGCGATACGACGCGTTCGGTAGATTCTGAATTTCAAACACCCCACTGTTGTTGCCATTGCTTTTGTTCAAACGGATACCCATGATCCTATTTTCTTGAATGGGAAGTTGTTCATTGGAAACAAACGGAACCGCAACCTTGCCATTGGAAAGCGATACGTTGTTTTCCCGGTTAAAAACCAAAGTGCTATTGGGATCAATAGGTCCAATGGTTAAGTCGTTTGCATTGATATTGGTTCGGTATTTCAACACTACATAATAATGCCAAAAGGTTTTCCGGGTTTCGAAGGTAACGGTATACGTCTTTGTCTGATAGATCACATCCTGATTTTGATTCTCTGTAACAAATTTATAGGCTTGGGGGACAAGATTGTGATGGTAGATTTCAACCACTCCAAATACGTTTTGCCCCATGAGTTCATCACTGGCATAAAAATTCAATTGGTTGCTTCCATTGATGAGTAACGAATAAAGGCCTGGAGGATGATTCTTTAAATTGATCCGGAAAGAAAATTTCCCATCAACAATTTCGACTGCTTTTTCAATGACAGTGGTGTTAAATTCGTCAACAATTTTTATGGCGTCTGAATTGTTTGTGGATGAAAATTGATATAAAAAAGATTGTGATTTCAATTCAACAGCATCATCTTCACTAACAGAATCATGGTTGGTATTGGATGTCAGCAATAATCTGTTGTTGTTTTCGTTATTGTTCATATTTGCCATACGGTAGATGTGTGATGAACTGAGTTGGAATGGCAAATTGGAGTAATTGTGAAAATAGGGATTGGCCGCTTTCAAAATGAAAGAAAATTTGATGGATCGATCCAATGGAAATTTGGGCAGCGTTTCATTCGATTGGTTTCGCACAGTTTCGTATAACAATGCAAAACCATTCGGTGTCTTTTTGAAAAGAAGACCGTAATCACGCATAAATTTTTTACACTGCAATGTGGGTAGAATATCGAGATCTTGCCTGTATTCAGACTGATAAAAACGGTGCAAAATTTCAACATTGGCCATTCGGTTAAATTCGTATCTCATAAAAGTTAAATGCTTTCACTATGAATCACTTCTTTTTCAATTGGACTCGCAATTTCACTGGTTAACGCTTCTTGAATGGTAAGCATCCTGACCCGGTACAACACCGACGGCATATATTTGGCGCCCAATGAACTCCATAAATTGTTTTGTTGTTCGAAATTCATGCTGTACAATTCAACGATTAACTTCTCAATTCCAACATCCAGCGTGGGAGTGTTTTCGCTTGTGAAAACATTTTTGTATTGAAAATATCGAATCACGCCAGACAAATACTGCAGGCCGGTTTTGTAATCGCCAAAATTCGCTATTAGCAAAACAAAAAGATTCAACTTGATATTTGGATTGCAATACACAATGCTGCCATCATACGCGGTGGTGTATGCCTTCTGTGATTTCACTACTCGTTCTTCTTCAATGTTGACCAAGGTGACACCGATTGTGTTATCGGGTATGGCAAGCTCGCCATTTTCGTAATTCAATATGTGCGATAAATCAATTGCATCTTGATTGGTGATATTCAATTCGGGCAGCCGTATTAAATAATCACGTATTGATTCTGTCAGAACGGTAAGTGCTTTGTCTATCATTCTAATTATCATTCACAATGATTATGTTGGTTTCGATCACTCACACCCAGAGAGATAAAAAATATCAAGTAAAAATTAAGAAATTATTTCGAATTATTTTTTTCAATGATGCCAAATTGATCTTCATACTCTTGAATTGTTTTTTGCAGCGTCTTTAACAATTCTTTTGCGAAAAACGGAGCTGTTATAATTCCACTATGAAAAGTGACCTTCTTCAATTCTTGATTGTATTGGCCAAATTCCATAATGATTTCAAATGCGTTGTGGCCAATTTCAATGTAATTCGCATATTGCCTTTTGTAATCTTCTTTATGCTCTATATTTTTTTCCATTAGAT
>CAZEZQ010000192.1:0-8214 GCA_964516245.1 uncultured bacterium
TTATACTTTGTAGAAAAGAAAAGTTGGTGAGATATGGCGTTGATTTCAGTTCGTGATGTTACGGTGCGGTATACCGATCCCCCCTTGTTGGATCGGGTGTCGTTTCAGTTGGAAGAAGGAGAACGGGTGTGCCTGTTGGGTCGCAATGGCGCCGGGAAATCCACCTTTTTGAAGATGTTGGCAGAAGAACTTGAAATGCCGGAAGGTGAGATGTCCAAAAAACCGGGATTGCGCACCGCTTATTTGCCCCAAGAAGTGTCGCATCAATTGAACGGTTCGGCCTATGACGTAATTACCGGCGGATTTGGCGAAACTCATCCGGTTGATCCTGAAGAAGAATGGAAACGGCACCAGCAAATCGACATTGTGCTGTCTCAAATGCAATTGAATGGCGAAGCGGAAGTTTCTCAACTTTCCGCTGGATGGAAGCGTAGGGTGTTGTTAGCGAGGGGCTTGGTGCGGAATCCACATGTTTTGCTGCTGGATGAACCCACCAACCATCTGGATATAGATGCCATCCAATGGCTAGAAAAATTTTTGATTCGCTTCGATGGCACAATATTGTTTGTGACTCACGACCGCATGTTTCTGCAAAAAGCAGCCAGCCGGATTGCCGAGATTGACCGGGGCTCTTTGTATAGTTGGGATTGTGATTACCAAACCTATTTGCAGCGAAAAGAAGAAGCGCTGGAGGTGGAAGCCCAGCACAACGCAGCCATGGACAAGAAGTTGGCGCAAGAAGAAGAGTGGCTGCGCCGCAGCCCGAAAGCGCGGCGTACACGCAATGAGGGACGTGTGCGGGCCCTGCAGTCGCTTCGGGAAAAGCGCAGACGCCGACGGGAGCAAGTGGGCCAAGTGAAAATGGGATTGCAGCAAAGCGAAACCACAGGCGACCTGGTGATCGAAGCCAAAGAGATTTGGTTTTCTTATGATGACCGATGCATTGTGAAAGATTTTTCAACCACCATCATGCGGGGGGACAAAATTGGAATTATCGGCCCGAACGGTTCGGGAAAAACCACATTGTTGAAATTGTTGTTGAATGAATTGGAGCCCGGCCAAGGGAGTGTTCGGCACGGGACCAAGCTCGAAATCGCTTATTTCGATCAGTTGCGCTATACGCTCAAAGAAGATGAATCGGTAGTCAACAATGTCGGCCAGATGTCAGACCACATTACCATCAATGGCAAAAAACGCCATATTATCGGGTATTTGAATGACTTTTTGTTTACGCCGGAACGGGCGAGAGCTCCAGTGAAAATTTTATCGGGCGGCGAGCGCAACCGGGTTTTGTTGGCCAAACTATTAACCCAACCCGCCAATGTTTTGGTGTTGGATGAGCCCACCAACGATCTCGATATGGAGACCTTGGATTTGTTGGAGAATATGCTGGTGGAATTTGAAGGAACGATTTTGCTGGTGAGCCATGACCGGGCGTTTTTGAACAATGTGGTGACCAGCACTATGGTTTTGGAGGGTGATGGGAAAGTATTGGAATATGTAGGTGGGTACGACGATTATTTGCGCCAACGAAAAAACCAAGAACTCGAGAAACCCAGCAAACCCAAGCCCAAGCCGAAACCAAAACCGGATCAATCGAATCGCCTCAGTTATCACGAAAAACGGGAGCTGCGCCAACAGTATCAAGAATTGCAGGAACTTCCTTCACGCATCGAACGCTTGGAGCAAGAGCAGGAAGAATTAACCCAAAAAATGGCCGAAACAGAATTTTACAAACAGGCAACTGAGAGCATCATTCAAGAACAAGAGCGATTGGCCAATATTGAAGAAGAGCTGGCCAAGACGTATCAGTTATGGGAAGAGTTGGAAGAGAAATTTGCGGAGATGGATTTGAAGAAGATTTTGTAGAAAGTCATTCTCTCTTCGAAGCATGCTGATTTTTTCCACAAGTTTTGAAACAGCCAAAATATTCCCTCCCCAAGATGGCTGATCTTTACCCACAAAATGTGAACTTTGGAGTTCCCCCTTTATTAAGGGGGGTTAGGGGAGATCTGGCTTTTCTCATACCGCCAAATCCCCCCAGCCCCTTACGGTGCTTACCCCCCTTAATAAGGGGGGGGAAAAACGTTCCCCAAACTTGTGGGTAAAGATCAGCCATTTTGGGGAGGGTTAGGGTGGGGTTGAGAATGTTTGATATAAGAAAGGCCATTGCCCACACCCCCCTCCCAGCCTCCCTCAGATTGGGGGAGGGGTGTGCACGAATCATGTTTGGATGGGGTCTTTTAGGCGCATGGTGAGGGCGATGCGTTTTCGGGGGATGTCTACATTGAGCACTTTGACAGTGATGACATCTCCGGTTTTGACAATGTGGCGGGGATCTTGAACGAAGTGATCGGCCATCGCCGAGATGTGCACCAAGCCATCTTGATGCACCCCGACATCGACAAAGGCACCAAAGTTGGTAACGTTGGTAACGACGCCTTCGAGAGTCATGCCCGGCTGCAGGTCTTTCATATCTTCGACCCCTTCTTGAAAGGTTGCGGTTTGAAATTCGGGCCGGGGGTCGCGTCCCGGTTTTTCCAACTCAGCGAGAATGTCTTTCACGGTGGGCAAACCGAATTGTTCATCTGTAAATTGTTTGGGATCGAGTGATTTCAGAAATTTGGCATCGCCAATAATGGTATTGATGTCTCGACCACTGGTTTTCAGTATTCTCTGCACGACTGGGTAGGCTTCGGGATGGACCGCCGAGCGGTCCAATGGATTTTCGCCGTTCATAATGCGGAGAAAACCGGCGGCTTGTTCAAAGGTTTTTTGCCCCAGCCGTTGAACCTTGAGAAACTGGCGCCGGTTTTGAAACGGGCCGTTTTCATCACGGTAGTTCACTATGTTATGAGCCAAGCCTTGGTTGAGCCCAGCCACACGGGCCAGCAGCGCAGCCGAGGCGGTGTTGACATCCACCCCAACAGCGTTGACGCAGTCTTCGACTACGGCATCGAGCGTGCGCGCCAATTGGGTTTGGCTGACATCGTGCTGATATTGGCCTACGCCGATGGATTGGGGATCGATTTTCACCAGTTCAGCCAAAGGATCTTGCAGCCGCCGGGCGATCGAAACCGCGCCGCGCAGCGAGACATCCACATCGGGAAATTCTGCGGAGGCCAATTCGGATGCCGAATAGACCGAGGCCCCCGCTTCGGAAACCACCAGCTTTTGCAGACTGAGCTCAGGATTTGTTTTGATGAGTTCCATCACCAGTTTGTCGGTTTCACGGGAGGCGGTGCCGTTGCCAATGCTGATTAGTTCGATCTGATGCTCTTTGGCAAGAGAGGCAAGTTGTTCGATCGATTCGTTCCACTGGTTTTGCGGGGCGTGGGGATAAATTGTAGCGGTATTAAGCAATTTGCCGGTAGCATCCACCACTGCCACTTTTACCCCGGTACGCAAGCCGGGGTCTAAGCCGATCGTGGAGCGGGGTCCGGCGGGAGCGGCCAGCAGCAGGTCGCGCAAGTTATCGGCAAAGACCTGAATGGCGACATCTTCAGCGGCTTTCCACAGCCGCATGCGCAAGTCGACTTCCAAATGGGTAAAGATTTTCACTTTCCAGGTCCATCGAAGGGTTTCTTTGAGCCAGGCATCTGCCGGCCGGCCTTGATCGGAAATGTGATAGTGCTGGGCCAGCGTGCCTTCATACAGGGCGCTTGCATTTTTGGGGTTCTCTTCTTCATCGCGGCCACAGAGAAGGTTTAAGCGCAAGATCCCTTCTTTTGATCCTCGAAACAAAGCCAGAGCGCGGTGGGATGGAATCTTCTTCATTTCTTCACGATAGTCAAAATAATCCGAGAATTTGGCTCCCTCTTGTTCTTTGCCATCAGCGACGGTTGATTTCAACAGGGCTCTTTGCCACAGGGTTTCGCGCATCCGCCCGATGAGTTCGGCATCTTCAGCGAAATCTTCCATCAAAATTTGACGGGAGCCGTCGAGCGCCGCGGTGGCATCGTTGATGTTTTTTTCGGGATCAATAAAGGCCTGCGCAGTTTCTTCAGGCATTTGAGTGGGGTCGGCGAGCAATGCTTTGGCAAGAGGTTCGAGGCCGGCTTCACGCGCGATTTGCGCTTTGGTTCGGCGTTTGGGTTTGTAAGGCAAATACAAATCTTCCAAACGGGTTTTGGTGTCGGCCGATTGAATCGCTTGTTCAAGTTCGGGAGTTAGTTTGTCTTGTTCGGCAATACTCTTGAGAATGGTTTGTTTACGGTCTTCAAGTTCCCGCAAGTAGCGCAGTCGTTCTTCGAGTTGGCGCAATTGGTTATCGTCTAACGAGCCGGTGGCTTCTTTGCGGTAACGGGCGATGAAGGGGACAGTCGAACCTTCATCAAGCAATTGAACCGCCGCATTGACCTGCCGTTCTTCAACCGAGAGTTCATTCGCAATATAAGTAGAAATCGATAACATCGAGTGTTAAATCCTTTGCCCTTTCAGGTGTGATCGATGTAGGATGATAAGGCGTTTTTCCTTTCCGGCAAGCCGTTGCCATAAGATTTTTCTTTCTCCTCGTACTTTTCCAGTCATAGACAAGCAGCGATTCTTGTTTATGATTGGGCAGGTTTGAGATGGTTCAAATAAAGAATTTCGAGGAGAAAAATCATCGGCACGGTTATTCTTGCTGTGTTTATTGTTTTGCAATTCATCACATTTTTTTTGTATTGGTATGACAAAAGAAGAGCTGAGGCTGCGCGGGGCCGGCTTAGCGAAAAATTGTTAATCCTGTGGACATTGGTGGGCCCTATTGGGGGTGCGGTGGGGACTTGGTATGTTCGGCACAAAAACCGGAAACTTGCATTCTTGTTATTCTCGATCCCCGCGATGATTGTTGGTTTTTTTGTGTATGGGTATATTGCGTATTTGTTTTGGATGTCGGGATCGTAGAAAATGGTGAAGCAAAAAATTTCGCGATATGGCGGGAGCATGCCACGACGAATTATCAACGTCGCCCTATATCCTCATGTGAAACAATTTCCAGATTTAATGAATCTCACCTAATCAGAAATGAAATCACGTAAGGTTTGAATATCTTCTTCATTGTTCGCTGGATCGAAGCCGAATGATTCTTCGTATCGAATCAATGATTGCCGTTTGGCTTCGAGTTCAGCTGCAATGTTTTCGTTATCGCATATGAGTAAAATATTGAACGGACCAAATTCTTGCTGCACATTGATGCCATTGGAAGTTTTTTGAAATGAGATTGGTTCAACATTATTCGCGTGAACACGAACCGCATGAGTTGATGGCTGCAGATACGGTGGGAGTGGGAATGACAAAGAGGCTCGGCGGGGTGAACCAAATTCAAAAATTTTCTTTTTTAAGTTAGCTTTGTAATCCAAATCAAGAGCGAACAGCAACGCCCCGTTGGGGCCGGCAATCACAGAAAGATCCCATTTGGGCGCTCCTTTCTGACTGATGCGTTGATAATGATAAGCATCGCCCTCCAAATAATATTTTTCCACCATGCGAATTTCCCGTCCAATTTCTGTTATTGGTTTGATTAGATCGGGAAATTTGACAATTGATTTCAAACTCAGATTGAACCAATAGAGTGAAGTGATTCGGGCGGCAAGTGCGTGGTAAGCCTGCGCTTTCAGTTCATTGGGTGTAGGTGAAGTGCGTTCGCGTCCGCCATAATGGCCCCAGCCATGATGGGCGCCTTGAGACCAGTAGGCGATGGGGACAGGGCGGTTCAGGTCGCGCAGGCTGCGGGTCATGATACCTATCGTTTCAAGTGGCGCGCCCCAGCGAATGCGTTCGCCGCCCCATCGGCCGTAACGCATCCAATGATCGGCAGAGGGAGCGGTGATGCGATAGGCGTCGTAATGAGGATAGTCAGAGAGCCCTGAATAAAAACGCCAGATGCGCTCTTCGCTGTGAGTGACAGTTGTGGGTAGGCGGGTAGATTGATAGGGAGCTAACTCTTTCCATACTTTCATGGGTGGAACAGGTGTGCCGCCGCCGTATTGGGGTTCACCGAGAAATTCTACGGCATGAATGCGAGGCAGCATTTCTTCTGAATCGTAACGTTCAAAGTTGTCCAATTTGTGAAAATATTTCAGCGGATAACGCGAATACAGTTCAGGATTGCCTGTATAGCCGGGAACATCGGCTATATGCGCGGTGTTGATGTGCATACGCTTCAATGTCTTAAGATAGGGTTCGAATGTGAGTGTGTTTTGTCCCTTCACAGTCGAACGAACCCATCCTCCGCTGATATCAAAGGCTTCACGCTTAATGCGAAGATGCCCCCATACCGTTTTCAGATTGCCTTGTGGATCTTTCAAGCGGACCTCGAGTGCAGAATAGGTTAGAGGCAGATTGCCGGTATCTACAATCGCCCCTCCACGTTCACCTACCGAAATGACTCTATCAGACGAAAATGCAGCCAAATTTGTATACCATTTTTGAGGATGCAGCGAGCGCCAGGTTTGATTGGATTTAGGCAGCCACAAACGGCAAGAATCGATGGTCAACGTGGTATTACTGTCATTCGCGAGATGGAAAATCATTTTGTTGGGAAAAAGACTGTCATCATCGCTAAGAAATGTAATTGATGAGAGCCAAATTTCTGGTTGATCGATTGAGATTGTTGCTTTCGCTAGTTGTTTCTCATTCTCTTGAACGGTGAATTTCGCACTGGTTCCTATCCCCCATTCCGCATGATTTCCATTCCACGACCAAACCGTGATTGCATTGGGAGGGAGTTTTAACCTTTGATCGTTGTATGCGGACGGAAAATCATGCCAAGACCATTCGCCAGATTCAAGCAGGTCTTGCGGGCTTTTTTGGCGCAGTTGGATATCTGTATCTTCTGATAGAGAAAATATTTCATTAGATGAATTGTATAAGAATAATTGAACACGCGCACCAAGACTGTAGTTGGTTTCTTTGCGATAGTGCATTTCTTTGGATTGCACATGGGGGACAGCGGTAATACTATGAACCTCTAATTCATCACACCAGCATTGATCTCCACTTACAACACCACAAAATAGCAAGAATAAGAATAAACAATGTCTCATATCGACCTTATCAAATCGTAATTTATTGCATGGATTTTTTCAATTGCATGGATTTTTTCAAAGATGACCAATAATCCTCTTTCATCTTGTCTTCGTCAATTTCGGTATAGACCCATATTTTACGGTTCGAATCAAATTCGGATGGGGGAGACAACAGTTGTTTTTTCGCCATATCAGGATGCAGAATTGCTTCGATGAGTGCTATATCCCACATGATCCACGTATCGGTGTCGATAGAAGGGTTCCATTTGGGAACATAATTGGCCCATAAATCGGCAAGATAATCGTACACACCGCCCTGCCCTTTTAATGTTTCGATTGCTGTTTGTATTTTAAATTTCAAGGACCGTGAGGCCGTGGCGGTCATGATATGCCATTCCAAATCGCGGGTTTGAAATAAGCAATCCACTGCATGTTGATCGTTATTGGCATTGAACTCATCCCGCCCCCATTGACCGTTTTTGTAACGCAAACCAATGGAGTAACAAACAATTCGCTTTTTGATACTGGGGTCTATCAATATTGCAGAAGCGAGATTGGTCATGGTTCCGGTTGTGATTACAAACAAGGATTCATGTTTCGGGGTTTTGTGTGCTTGTTCAATAATCAAACGGGTTGCGGGTGAGGGTTGAGGAGTCATTGCATCTGGCATGGCGTCATTGGAACCAATAGTATGAGGGATATGGTCCATATCCATAAGTTCCAAGAGAGTTTCGTTTTGTTGCTGGCTGAGTTGCACTGTGTTTTTTGGGGCGTTTTTTTGTGTGCGAAAATGGGATGCGGTGAGACCCACCACATCAAAGCGCGGCTCTACCAGTGCGCGTACGATGGCAAATGCATCGTCAATTTCGTTGGCTGTGTCGCAATCCAATAAAATTCGATACGGCTCTGATTTGGCCATTGGCGGAATAACAATTAAAAAGAAGAGAAAACAAATCATAACGCGAATGTTCATGGGTGGCCCTCCATCATTTCGTTGAACTTTATCATGTTTATAAAACCTTGTTATTCAAGAGGGAGTCGAGATTTATTGTTTAAAATTTTGTGAAGTATAGAGGCGAGAGTTTATTTTCATACATGGTGGGTCATACATGGTGGGTCATACATGGTGGGTCATACATGGTGGGTTAAACATGGTGGGTTAAACATGGTGGGTTAAACATGGTGGGTTAAACATGGTGGGTTA
>CAZEZQ010000193.1:0-2962 GCA_964516245.1 uncultured bacterium
GGCAATGGGGGAAACTTGGCATGCGGTTCTTGTTGATACCAATAGGCCACAGAGGCGATATCGTCTTGCAGGGGCAGGTAGCGCCCACCCGAGCGCCAGCCCAGCGCTTGGATGGTGACCCGCAAATCTTCTTCAAAGCGAATGGGATCAGTAATGTGCCAGCGGTACATCCCAAATCGCGTGTTAGCCCGGTTGTGCCCGTCTGGTTTGATCACCTGATGAAAACCGGCATAGGCGGTAGTGTATGCATCATACCCTCCTCCGTGCGCAAATCCGTATGAACCGCAGAAATAATCTTCTGTACCCGTGCCGCAAATGGTGGGGAATTCATCATCACCGTCCATAAAAAACTTGATTTCCCCTTCGCCCCACCAGCCGTTGTTGTTCACCTGCCAGGCCATATAGGTTCCCACATAATGCCCTTTGCCTTCGATGCCATCCACAATGGTATAGACCTCTTTGTAGGGCAATGGATTCACCCGCCGAAACTGAGCGTGAAAATAGGCGGCATCTTCGGGGATATCTGTCAATGAATAATTGATCTGGTAATACAGGGTCATATTCTTTTCGGCGATGTTTTCCATAGTGATTTTGCATTTTTTACGGAACGGCATAATCCAATAGCTGTTAAACGCACTGCCTGGATTCACACATACCGCCAGCGAGTTTACATGGGCATAACTGCCCCAGCCCACGGCAAAGAAATCGCCCACCGGCACTTCCACCGAAGGCTCTTCTTCTCCATCCCAATAAATGCGCAAAATCGAAAAACGCCAATCGCCGGTGGGGGTCATCCACATTTGCTGAATCGCTCCCGGCCCGTCAATCTCGGCCAGGGTAAACGTCTCACCAGCATTGATTCGCACAGAGGGAGAGACTTTCCACCCCTGGCCCAAATCGCGGGCTGCATTTTCACCCGTCCCTTCCGCAGCCATGCCGCCCTGGCCTTTCTCTCCAGTGAAATTTTCCGGACTGATCGAACGGGTTTTGGCGTCGGAGAGGCGGTACAAATCATGCAGACCTGTCGAGAGTCCATTGAATGAACTTTGAGCCTGCCCGATTCCCGCAACCGCCACAAGAAATGAAGCAACTGAAATGAATGATATGAGTCTTCGTGTCATAACCTTCCTCCTAAGTGATTGATAGTAGCGCCCTATTAGAACATGCGAGCCGCCGGTGTGAAGGCTGGTGGCGAATATTGGAACAAAAGGTTTAGTGCAGGGGATATCTGGCGTAATCAAGATGAGTTTGCTAAGATAACATGAACTATTGGGAAGGAATGATTTGAAAATGAAGAATGCAATAACCCGTCGAACACTGTTGAAATCGGCCGCAATAGGAACCACAGGCATATTGGCCCAAAACGCAACGAGCCAACCTAAGACAAACAAAAATGTGTTATTGATCATTGCCGACGATCATGGCAAAGATATGCCCAGTTATGGGAATCAGGCCATCAAAACCCCGAACTTGGAGCAATTGGCCTCAGATGGCATCCGTTTTACCAACGCCTTTTGCACCACCCCCAGTTGCAGCGCCAGCCGTTCGGTAATATTTACCGGCTTGCAAAATCACTTAAACGGACAATACGGCCATACCCATTCTTACAATCACTTCAGCATGAGAGATCATATCGTCCCGCTGCCGACACTCTTAAAAAAAGCGGGATACAAAACCGGCATCATCGGCAAATTTCATGTCGAGCCCGCAGAAAATTTCGCTTGGGATATGTATGTATCCGGCAGGCGCGTCGGCGGCAACCGCAATGTCACCGAGATGGCCAAAGTGGCCGATTCATTTTTTGAAGAGAATCAAGAGAATCCGTTTTTCTTAACCGTCAGCTATTCAGACCCACACCGCGCAGGCGAAGGCTTTGGCAACGAAACCAACAAATCGGAAATTGAACCGACTGTGTATTCTCCAGATGAGGTGCAAGTGCCTGATTTTCTCCCCGATCAACCCGAAGTGCGCAAAGAACTGACCGAATATTACCAGGCAGTCAGCCGTGTGGATGCTGGGGTGGGGCTGGTGTTAAAAGCGCTGAAAGACAAAGGCCTCCACGAAAACACGCTGGTGATCTATTTCACCGACAACGGCATCCCCTTTCCCGGAGCCAAATCCTGCTTGTATGACCCGGGCATCAATCTACCCATGCTGGTGCGCTCGCCCGATCAAAAACAAAAAGGGATAGTCAACAATGCTATGGTGTCTTTTACCGATTTGGTCCCCACCATATTGGACTGGACCGGCGCCCAACCCCCCGAATACGACCTGCATGGCCGGTCTTTTTTGCCGGTTCTGCATGAAGAAAATCCCCGCGGCTGGGATGAGATTTTCTTCTCCCACACCTTTCACGAAATCACCATGTATTACCCTTCCCGCGGCATCCGCACCAAAAAATACAAATACATAAACAATCTTGCCCACAACCTGCAGTTCCCCTTCGCCAGCGATCTCTACGCTTCAAAAACCTGGCAAGGCGTATTGGAGCGGCAAGATAATTATATCGGCAAACGCCCCGTGGTCGATTATCTCTACCGCGATGAAGAAGAATTATATGACATCGAAAACGACCCCAACGAAATCAACAATTTAGCCTATGACCCAGCTTACAAGGATGAACTGGAAACGTTACGAAAAAAGGTTCTTGATTTCCGCAAACGCACACAAGACCCCTGGCTAATCCTCAACCGGTATGAGAAAAACAATATGTATAAACGGGAGTAGTAATGACGTTCCGGCGCGGGTGCCAAGGGTAAAATGTTGTTGATTTTACCCCGCCACAGCGCGTCA
Source organism: uncultured bacterium (assembly GCA_964516245.1). Taxonomy (GTDB): domain Bacteria; phylum Hinthialibacterota; class Hinthialibacteria; order Hinthialibacterales; family Hinthialibacteraceae; genus CAZEZQ01. The sequence goes on from CAZEZQ010000193.1 coordinate 2,794, forward strand.
TGACCTTGAAAAGCCCCTTGAAGATATCGTGTGTTTTGTGTGTGCTAATGTCATGACGCGCCGTGGCGGAGCATAACATAGCTCTTTACCCCGTAGGGTGGGCTCAAAGCGAAGCGTAGCCCACTAAAGCATAGCCCCCCATGTTGATATCCAGATTGACCCTTACCCC
>CAZEZQ010000193.1:3062-8207 GCA_964516245.1 uncultured bacterium
GAAAATATCCCCTCCCGCTTAATTTTTCATGAATGACATACTTTTAATCACCTACTGAAATGGAAAATGTAGAGCCTACCAGCCGGGCTTCGACCCAACGTCCTTTGGCCTGACGGCCGGAATTGTTCTTGGAGGCCAATACAATTTGTACCGTTTTCCCCGCCCACTTGCTCAAATCGGCTGCATACGAGTGAGTGGTAAATTTTTCTTCTCCCATTGTAAATACACGTTGGGCGTCGTTCCTACGAATGGTTTCCGGTTCACGGATTTCTGCTGTTTTGTTCCATTGATTTGGGTTGTTCGAGTCTTTTTCTTCAATTTCAACATAAAATTCATTGAGAGTTTCTGGATCGGCTTCATCTGTGAAGAGGTCGTACTCGATTTCAAGTTGGATATGCTTGAGGTCGGCAGGCAAACTCACTTGATATTTTCCCCGCATGGATACATTTTCAGGCCCCGTCTCCGGCTGCATTTCAACTGTGATTGCATTGTGTTTTTCAGTCACAGGAATTTCGTTTGGATCTTGGTTTGCATGCAAATATTGTGAAGCTTTTTTGGTTTGCGCCACACGTTCCAAACCGGGGATATCCCGGTTGAAATCGATAACATTCCCCCGCCCGTTTCGCCATTGGATTTCAGCCGGTGTCTCTGTCAAGCGTTTGATCTCGACAATGCGGTGATTTACCGTTTGCGCTTTTGCCTGAACCGCTGTGAAAAAGCTTACAAGAAGTAATCCTAAAGTTGCAGAACGCCATGTGAGTAGTTTCATAATAGGTCTCCTTTGAAATAATATTATGGAATCAGTTTCCATAGATTTTGAAATTTTGAACATCAGAATCCCCGTTTATGAGTTGATCGAATTGCCACACGCGCATCACACCATCCTCAAAGCTGGCTGCCAGCCATTCGCCATCGGGCGAGATATCCAACTCCATCATCGGTTCCATATCCAACGCGAATTGAGCAACAAGTTCTCCCCGCTCCCAGTCCCATATGGAGTTTGCAATTACTAAATATTTCTGATCAGGTGTGAATGAGATCGCATTTAATCTTATGTTTATTTTTTTGTTGTCCCAAACAAATTTCAGTTTATCTTTGCCGGTTATAAAATTATGCAAAATTATCTTCCCATTTCGTAAAACGACAATGGCTTCTTTATCCGATTGAAGATATTCAGTATGAACAATACTAGCATCGTAATTATTCTCATTAGTTAATTGACCGTTTTTGTATTGCCATAAAAACAAATTTCCATTTATGTTTCCGAATAAAATTGTTTCATCATCGTTTGTGGTGTCTAATGTATAAATTTGTCCTCCATAAGATAGAAAATGTTCTTCATAATCTTCACGATCAAATGAATATAATAGAGATTGAGATTTAATATCCCAAACCTGAACTTTACTACCACCCACAACAATTTTCTTCGACTGATCAATTATTTTTATCGTATTGGGAGAAGTGGATGGTAGTGTTGCAATTCGTTCCCAAGTTTCGGTTTCATGGACAAACAATCTATGATAGTTATCAAGATTGTTTTCTGTGAATGAAGCAAAAATTTCTCCATTTTCTGATAACTTTCCTCTTGGAGGGTCGTTAAACACAGACCCAATCGTTTCTGTCGTTTTCTTTATTGTGGCCTCACTTGTTTGAAGATCACGAATTTCGATCGTATTATAGTCATTATTGCCACGATAATCGTCAATTCGCATCTGCATACTTAACAATTGATTTTTTTGTTCTGGATAAAAAAAGAGATTGGCATAAGGATGATGGACTTCTTGAAAATACCGATGGGTATCCTCTCCAACGATTGAAGTCACTTCCAGACCATATGCAAAGTTGTGATAAATCTTTCCAAAGGAATTTGCTTTTTTGTTGGTTATGAATGATGTGCCCTTCGGTGAAAATGGATTGACATAACTTGTTACGCCATGCCGTTCTTCCATCAGATTGCGTGCCGGTTCCAACTGGTTTTTGTAAACAATTGAGTCAAAATAATAAGGCACGAAAACATACCATCGATTGGGGTCTCCTTCGGCTCCAAATAGGAAACGGTGTGGCAATTCAGACCAGCAGCCTTCTCTATCCAACTCTGTACCTTGCGATATGCCAAATGACATCAACCATTGGCCGGTTTCTCGAAGATGGATCCCGGAGGTTGCGCTGCCAAAATAAAGAATATTTCCATACATGTTTTTGTATAAAGAGGTATCATGCGACTGCCTAAAATAAAATTTTCGATCTGGAGACATGTAGACAACATGACTGCCTAAGCCTTCACCAATACGCTCGCCTGTTTCAACATTGACTTGCTCATGATTGTTGACAAGCGCTTGTCCCTCTTTTTCAAAAAATGCATACGTTACTTCTTTTTCTCCATACTTCCATTGTCGAATCACCTCACCCGTTTCGGTGGATGTAAGCACCATTCTGTTATCGCTTGTAACGTAAACAAAATGAGAGGAATTATCTGAAAAATTCACGAAATTGGGATGAATGAGTGTCGAAGTGAATTCGATATTTCGTTGATAGCAAATTTCAGGTACTTGCAACAACTCGGAAATTGAGTACAAAATTTTCATCTCCGGCATTTTTAGCATCCAATGGTCTTGCCCGTTTCTGCACACCAAAAACAAATACTCTCCATTCGGCGACCATTTCACCATTTGAACCCCATAGGGCACCCGCAAAAACTCTTGCTTGGTTAATGTATCAGCATCCCAGGTTTGCAAGCCGATGCTGGAGCCCGTTACAATGGTTCGGCCATCGGGGGAGAAGGCCGCGTCATGAATGCGGCCTTCTCCGAAAATCATAAAATGGCCAAATGGCTGTGTGAATGAACAATGAATGATACAAAATAGCAATATGAACCTTTTCATGATTTTATTCATCCAATTCAAATGTGAATCGTCTTAACCAATATTCCCGGTTATTGTTTATGTAATTCGCATCACCATAATAGAAATAATTATCACTCTCACTTATGAATGTATCGCCTTTATCTCCGGTGTTGGATACATTGTTAACCAGAAAAGGATAAAAGAGAATATCGCGCGAGACCGGGCCACCTGAGTCGGTATAAATTTCATCGATCCTCATTCCTGTGCCCCAATCTGAAAAAGTTGGCTTGCCCAGGTCAATACTACGATCGCAAAATAGATAGACACGGCCTTCTTGATGTTCAACAGCACCAGTGTTATATTCATCCCATATTCCAACTGTAAGCATAATATGCTTGCCCAGTTTTTTATTGAATGTGACATTTGGTGTATCTAAGGTTCGATTAAACAAATATGGTGATGTTACGATTGGCGAAGAATAGCCGCCAACACCTTTGCGAGATGAATTGTTATTCCATACACCATCGAAATATTTATACCAAGGACTAACATCATCTGATGAAGTAGAACCATTATAAGATTTGAAAGCATCAATATCAGCTCTTGCCACACATATAGAAGGTTGTCTGGTTTGTTCACCATTCGGTAGCGTTACAGACGTAACTTCTTCTTGAATTGGAGACGATCCTTTAATCTCTTCTGCCCAATATGCACGTGTAATCTCACGAGCATAAAACAAATACAAATAACCATTGTATTCAATTAGTGAAGGATGACGACAACCTCCATGTGCTAATTCATTTGGGTTGTATTTATCTTGCCAATGATTTAAGTCCCATCCTGTTGGTTTGACCCAATTAGAATCGTAATCATCAGCTGCATCTTTCCATTCTTTTTCATCCATCCAGCATTCAATAAGGGGACCGGGATTGCTATTGAAGGAGGCATTTCCATCTTGATGATTGAAGTCTAACCCATCGGTAGATTTAGCGTAGCCGATCCTGGCATAAATTACATCGGATTTCCATTCTAAAACACCACCTGAACCATCGGGGATATATTGCCTTCCCCATGATAGTAAACCTTGGTAATCATCGTCACTCGTATAACCACTTAGATAACCCATGTGGTTGTCTTCTGCATGAAAAAATGCATGAACTTCCATCGAGCTACCATTGTCCTCTATCCAATTGGTAAAGAAAGCCGCCATTCGGCTATACCAATCTTCATGCAAATCTGCTGCATCAAGTTTAATTAAACCTTGGTGATAGGCCTCAAAGGGGACAAAAGCAGTACTGCTAGAAGTTTGTTTTTGATCGTATACGGTACCACCACTTCCATCGTCTTGTATTAGATAATCTTCAACATTTAATTTATCACCAGCCAGTCCATTTTGTTTACCAAAATTGTTAGGAGCGAGTATGAAATTCTTTTGTTTATCATCTCGTTGAGAAGTGAAATAATAATGCCAACGAGAATCAAAGTAGGCACCACTTAATGGTCCATCGGGGCGGCCGCCAAAATGTTGTACCCCTGTTTTGATGATTTCTTCCGTTCCAACAAACGTCGTCAGGTATCTCACTCGTATAACTGGCCTATAGGGTATGGCAGTAGTTTCTGTGCTAAAAAACTGCCATTCTTGTGTTACAGTTGGGTGGTATGGTGTTCTTAACAAAAACCCTTGATTGCTAAGACCACTAATATTGTTTTTATAATGAGAATTAAATACATTTGTGATATCAAATTTTTCAGCAAAAGGGCTCCAAGAACTTGATGACGTAAAGAGTTCTTCAGAAATTCCCTTTACTTTTGGGTTATATGGTGTAGTAGTTTGTGGCACGTTTATCGAAAACCATGTGACTGTACTTTCAGACCAATCAGCTGTTACTTTATAGATTTCACCGTGTATACCATGTGAAGTAGACGGGATCGCCTTATAAAACAAATCAAGAGATGCAGATAAGATTTGTTTATCGCTACCAATAGTGGTGTCTACATTATCCAAGCTAATAATTGTATATCGCAAAGCCCTAAATGAGTCACCATCAGTTATCATACCTGCACGTAAATTCCCATAATTGCCAAAATTTGTTGATCGTTCGTCTGGATTTGTTGATTGACTGATGTATGTATCTTTAATATCGCTAATTCCAAACGTTGTACTCGGGTCAATCACCACATCCCCCTCCGGCGTATCAGCCAGATCCCCAATATTGACGGACATCTCAGCAATGCCGCCACCGCCTCGCTGCAGCTGCCAGCGCTGGGAGCTGCGGATGGGATTGTTCATACCTGAATCAAT
>CAZEZQ010000194.1:0-8174 GCA_964516245.1 uncultured bacterium
AAGCAATCAGATGTGAAAAGAATTGGACAACTCTCAGTTGATTACAGATGTGGAGGAAATATATGCCACCGTGGTAGTCAAGAATTTGTTCTGCCAACGTGGATTTCCCAGAGGATGAGGCATGAAGCTCCCGTTGTCCAATTTGTACATGGTTTGCGCTTGCGCGAATGATCTGGAACCCGCTTGGACGGCTGCAACTTGCGATTTGATTTGAGCATTCAAAAAATTCGGAACAGCTATCGCCGCCAATATCCCAACAATCGCGACGGTGATGAGCATTTCGATCAATGTAAATGCAGTTAGAGAATTCTGTTTCGGCGCAATATGGTTCGTGCTTCTTCTTGTCATTAATGGACCTCTTACTAACGAATTTTCTATTAAACGTTTCCAAATTCCAGATTTTTCTTTTTAGTCGTAATGAAATGAGACTCCTGACAAGAAAAATACTTTTTCTCAATTTAGGTACTTCAAGTTGGTTCGGGGCATTCTGAAGGATTTTCATAGATAAGTGGATGGCTCGGGCGCAAATCGCATCCACTCGAAGTTTCGTTCACAATTAAAGGGCCGAATGAAAACTCCAAAGGGATAAAGTGACCACTACATTCCACAGGATAGACCCAATGTTTTTCAGCCACCTGGACAAGGCAGCAATACACAGCTTTGCCGTCCCCCCCTTGCGAGGCTATCCCCCATTTATACTCGTTTGCCAATTTTTGAATGTTAGCAAATTTTGCATGAGTAGCAAAGACATTCCGGCAAAAAGTCTAATTTGGAGCGCAGGCGTCCCCGCCTGCATCAACATATAGCGCAGGCGAGACGCCTGCGCTCCAATATATGACGATACTGTTTGCATGATTGGACTTTTTGCCGGATTGTCAGCAAATGAATCATCACGAATATCAATACCAATATGATCTAAAAAGGGATGAGATTTGGGGGGTGCCGGTTTTTTGCTTCCCGTAAATCGTCTTGTGAAACAGGAATGGAAGAGAAGATCAATTTCAACCCATCCTTATGGTGTATTTGAGATAACCATCTTTTTGATTTTCTACTTTTCCACCCCATTGTGTCAGTTTGTCACAAGGCAATTTCTTTGTATCGTCCACACGAATGTGAACATGAATGCAATCCGCGCTTTCTACAAAACTGCAAAAAGGGAATTTGGCTTCAAACAACCCATGAATTTCTTTCATTTCGTATTCAGTAAGATAATCGAGAATACCCAGTTTTGCGATAATTTGTTGGTGAATATCGTTAAATTTTATATTTTCCACTTTCAATAAGTATTGTTTACCAAATTGCTCCATATGTAAAAATTTTTGAATGGAAAAAAGGCAACATACTTATTATCCAATATTTTATTGGATTCGGCGGCTAATGGATGAAAATTGAAAACCTCTACCTTATCCAAAATTCCCACAATTGAACAAGAACCATCAACGCCAGAATAATCATTACGACTTTAGAAGCGTAGCAGGATGAACAACGTTTGCAGGAACCTTGATCACAATTTCTTTTCTGATTGTTTTGGTCTTTCTCGTTCATAATGCAACTCCTTTCCGTTTTCTTATTTGTCGGACTAGGGAAGAATTCCTGACAAAAAATTTGATTCGAGGGAAATAAACCGAATTCAATAAAAATGTGATATTGGAAAAGGCCCACCCAAAAAAAATTTTAGATAAATTTGGTCTTTCACTTGCCCCCACATACACTTAGCTTCGAAATCATTCTTTTGAAACAATGGATGGAAAAAAATGAAAAAACAGAACGTAACCTTTATCACGTTATTTTTTGCGAGTCTCACTGCAAGTTTTGTTTCTACAGCCAAAGAATCCGCGCCTGAAGGGATGAATTACATTCCCGGCGGAACTTTTCACATGGGATACGAAAATGGTCATGCTGACGAAGCACCAGTCCATACCGTAACCCTAGATTCATTTTTTATGGACAATCACGAGGTGACCAACCGTGAATTCGCAGAATTTGTGGAAGCAACAAATTATATCACCCAAGCTGAAAAAGACGGTTACGCTTGGAGTTACCTCAAAGGTGAGAATGACTTTAAGCAGATTCAAGGAGCCAATTGGCGTCACCCTCACGGACCGGATACCAGCTACAAAAATCGTTTGGACCACCCAGTGGTTTGCGTTTCGTGGGAAGATGCAAAAGCCTACGCCGAATGGGCAGGCAAACGGCTGCCTACCGAAGCCGAATGGGAATACGCCGCCCGCGCCGGGGGCATGCTACACTATCAAGCGGGAACTCAATCCCAATTGGCCCAGCAAAATTCAATCCAAGACAGCCTTCAAGACTTAAGCCCTTCTCAAGTTCTTTTTCGGCAAGCCAATTTTTGGCAAGGAACATGGCCTGAAAAAAATCGGCTCGAAGATGAGCATTTTTACACCTCACCCGTGGGAAAATATTCCCCCAATGATTACGGCTTGCACGATTTTTTAGGCAACGTATGGGAATGGTGCCACGATTGGTATGCCGCCGATTATTACCAACATTCACCCGAGAAAAATCCTACTGGGCCAGAAAGCGGTACCACCCGGGTGGCCCGAGGCGGCAGTTGGTTTTGCAGCGCCAATTATTGCAGCGCGTATACCACGCATTTCCGCGGGGGCAGCCCGCCAACCCATACGTTCAATAATGTGGGCTTTCGCTGTGCCAAAGATGCGGAGGGTACCGGTCAATAAAGTATTTAAAGTGCGAAGGTATATGAATCAATACTGGGATACTTTGAAGGAGCATTTTATGAAAAGGTTTACAATCGGTCTTATTTTAGCGCTGCTTGTTACGGCAGCTTCTATAGCCTTATGGGCCATTACCGATTCTCACTATTACACCAAATATGAGGTGGTTGAAAAGGTTGAGAAAAAGATTGAATCCAACGATCCGTTGGCTCAAACCGGTTTTTATGATGAAGAATCGAAAGTGGTTACCGAACACCGTGATGAGTTTCACTTCGGTTTGCTCCCGACTCCCAGCGGCTTGATTGATAAACATATGTTCTCTGTGCTATCAATCATTTTTCCGTTTTGGATAGCCGTTGGTATTTTGTTTTATTTAGATAGGAGCAAGTTGAAAAAGGCTATGAAGACCGCCGAAACCAAGGCGACATCAGAAACATCCAAGTAACAAATCATAAAGCAATTAATAATTGCTTTATCTATTTTTTTAAGAAAAGAGGTAAGAAAATCATGAAGACAAGCAAACCCCAGATCATAGTACTTTTGGCCATCGCATTGCTGGTTTCATCATCTGCACCCCTGTGGGCTCAACAAAATCCCTGTAATCCATGCGCAAAAAACCCTTGCAATCCTTGTGCGAAGAATCCCTGCAATCCTTGTGGCGGGAAAGCCGGTGGCTTGCCCAATATCGCCGTGAATCCCTGTCATGCCAAGCAAGGCACTGTGTATTACTTCGCCGACCCTATGAAACGCAACACAGTGACGATCTCTAGTGAAGCCCCTCTGGAAGACATGAACGGCATCAGCAACGAAGTGTACGGCTATGTGGTGTTTAACCGAAATACTCCCAATAAAATTGTTGGTGGGAAAGTGTGGGTTCCAGTCGCCAGCATAGATACTGGTATTCCTCTGCGTAATGAACATATGTTAAGCGCCAACTGGCTAAATGCTGAAAAGTATCCCAATATCACCTACGAAATCGACCGTGTTGTCAATATTGAGCAAGTGAAGTCTTCTGACCAGTTTCAAACATATCAAGTCACCTTGGCGGGAACCTTTTCTCTACATGGGGTTTCCAAAGAAAAATTTATACCGGTTCGTGTGACCTATTTGCAAGAAAGTGAAATGACCAAGCAAAGAATGCCGGGGAATTTGCTTGCGGCTCGCTCAGAATTTACTGTCCCCCTCAAAACTTTCAATATCATGGGACCAGCGGGGATGAAGATTATCGGCGCAAGAGTAAGTGAAGAAATAGACGTGGAACTATCTGTGTTCGGCAGCGATGTGAAACCCTCCGGCGCGATGAATCCGTGCAATCCATGCGCCAAGAATCCATGCGCCAAGAATCCATGCGCCAAGAATCCATGCGCCAAGAATCCATGCAAAAAATAAGCGTTACGTTCGAGAAACAAATAAGCCAATGCGGTTAGAATTCTGTTGCGAACTGCATTGGCTATTTTTGTTTTAACACGGCTATAATAAGTTAATCAAGATTGAGAATCATTACATGCTTGTTTTCACAGAGTAGAAATAAAACTTTTTGATAATAATAATTATTTGTTTAATTCATCGATTATGTTTTTTGTGATACGTTCGCGTGCTACTGGAGACAGGGAGTCTGACTCAACAAGATTTTTTTCGATTGCCTCAGATTCATGATTGCAAATAAGGCGAATCCATTGCAATTGTTTCTTAAAACGGCGACAGAATCGACACATCAGAAGATGCATCTTCACCCCAAGATGCTCCTTCCAATCCAGAGATTCATCCATGGATTTGTGAATGAGTCGGGTTGTTTCTTTGCACGACAACATTTTCTACCCCTTCAAAGAGAGCGGCCAAACCAATGTTTTTCCAAACATTGACGCAGTTGGGAGCGCGCTCGCTGCATCATCTTCCAGTAATTAGTTACAGAAATGTTCAAAACCTGACAAATTTTTTCACGACCCAGATTTTCCAATTCACGAAGAGTAAACAATTCTCTAAGACGGTCTGACAAACCATCATTGCATTGTTTAAACATTTTCCAAAACTCTTTTTCTTCGAGCGCTTCTTTGGCATCAGGCCATGATTGCGGTTTATTATTTTGCCACATGCCTTTTGAGTTGAAATATTCCCACTCATCTTCGAAAGAGTCTCTATCTGAATCCCTCTTAGAAACTTGTACTTCACGCCAACGCTTCCGGTAGTAATCCAATATTTTGTTTTTCAATATTCCCGTCAACCATGTGCGAACCGATGACCGACCTTGATATGAATCCCAGGATTGGATTGCGCTTAGAAATGTCTCTTGGACCAAATCTTCTGCCAATTCAGGCTCCCGAAGCCGGGTCAATGCATAACGATAAGAATATCAGCGTGCTCAACTACCCAATGTTGAGGATTATGTGAAATCGTTTCAAAAGATTTGTCATTCATGCAATTTCACATCGACTTGTCAAAAAACTTTTTTACTTGTTCCAAATTGGACAACGCTTCACCTGGTGGATTGCCTGAGAATGGCCAAATGGATTCCAGTTGAGAAATCCATATGGTTTGCATACCAACCGCGTGAGCACCCATTATATCCCAGGCATGTGCAGCCACCATATAGGCTTCTTCAGGTGGAATATTCAATTGGTTTAATACCCTTTTGTAAGGGGTGGGATGAGGTTTGCACGCCTTGATATCATCACATGAAAAAATTTCATCAAAATGTTCAAGAATACTGGCTTGATTCATCAAATGAACAGTATTTTCTTTACTCCCATTGGTCAATGCGATCAGTTGATAATTTTGTTGTTTTAACTCATTTAAACATGATTTGGCGTCTTCCCACAATTGCAAATCATTAAATGCAGGCAGAATTTTAGCCGTTAAATTGCCATCATATCCATGCACCGTTAATGATTGTCTCAATGTTGCAGGCATTAACTTACCAAACGGCTGGTAATTACCAAGCATCGTACATGAGGCCGCAGAATGCAGGAGTCGTAAAAACCAAATCTCTAAAAGTTCTTCTCGTATACTTAAATCAAGCAAGACACGTCTTACTTGATTCAATGAAAATAGAGTTCCAATCACATCAAAAACAATAGTCATTATTGGCCTCATCATGTGCGAAGAAATTTACCTATATTTCTACTGATTCGTGTATATTAAATCTCTCATCATGACAGACGTTTCAGGCGATTTAGTTTCTTTCAGGCATCTAGATCAACGTTCAGCGAATCAAGAAATTTATTAAAAGAGGTGAAAATTTCCATCACTCCCAGGGCTTCGATTATTTCTTCATTCGAAGCACCAGCATCCAATAGATTTTGAAATTCCTGATCTGTGATTTGGCTCGAGGTGGAATTTGATTTTTGAGCGAACCAAATCAGTGCTTTTTCTTTAGGACTAAAATCCGCTTGATTGAGATCCGTGAGTATCGAATCGATCTCTTCTTTTCCGACACCTATTGATTTCATTGCCATGGTGTGAGCTGCAACACAATAATCACACTGATTGTCTTGTGAAACCAATAGCGCAATCGCTTCTTTTGTTTTACGGTTTAATGCGCCTTGCAACAAAATCGCTTTTACTTTATTCCAATTGGCTTCCAATACAACCGGATTATGTGCATAGACTTTGAACAAATTGGGGACACGGCCGAAAGAAGTATGAATATCGTTGAATATTTCAGCAACTTTATTTTCGGTGTTTTCGGTTGGGATAGGATTGATACGAGACATAGCCATACCTCTTTTTTTGATTCAAGTTTTAACAAATGAACTCTTTTACTATACACTTATGGTTTAAGTCGTTTTGGGTGTTCAAAATCAAAATCACCCGATTGTATCATTTCAAGTGTTTCATGGATACTAGGCCGATCGCCCCAATAGGTACCATAATAAGCGAAACGAACAATGCCTTCTTTGTCAATAATTACTGTCGAAGGCCGATTAATCCATTCTGCATGTACAGTAAATTCCATGGGTTGTACGCCATACATGGCTCCAACCGCCCCGGCGCGGTCTACTAGATGAGGCCACCAAATTTTGCCTTCATAAAATCCTTGAGGAGACTCCTTTGAAAACCAATATTGGGGCTGATATTCTTTGCCGACCATCACACGACAACGAAACATATCATGACATTCGATAGTAAACACTTGAACATTTTGTTTTTTATATTCTTCTTTTAAATCGATCAGTTCTCGAAACTCATTGTGGCAAACGGGACACCAGTCTGCAAAGATCCAGATTAGAACAACATCTTGCTTTCCTTTGAAATCAGAAAGACGCCATGTATTTCCATCGGTATCCTGCAAAGCAAAGTCTACCGCAGGTTTTCCAACCTGTATCTGGTTGAATTCTGATTCATCGAGTTCGGCATAAGCGTTTCGCAGCTTTGCAAGGTCACCTTGATAATTTTTGATCCGGTAAATCGATAAATCACATTGGTGCCGGACATCACGGCTGGGATCATTCTTGGCTAAATTTTCCAATAAAGGAAGTGAGTCTTGGCTATTCAAGCGCCCCAACGACATCACAATTTGAGAACGGACAACTGGATCATTCTCTTGTTCAACTAGATCCATCAATGCTTTTTCAGAATCTTCTGTCTGTCGCAAACCCAAAACAAATGAGGCGACATGGCGTACATGTGGATCATCATTTTCAAGTTGTTTAATGATTGCTGGTACTGCTTCTTCTCCGAGTTTCACAAGATCACGAATCGCCAGAAGTCGAACACGCCACGCTTTATCATTCAAGTTGGCAACACCGTCGGTATTGTTTAATGCCGGTTCTTTCGTGAACCCGTTGACTATCGGATTGAATGAAAATTCTTCCACTTTGTTGATAATTTGAGATACCTTGTTTTCCATATTGTCCTCTGGTAAATTCGATTGAGTCGAATTTGAATTTTGTGATACGAGTAAGAGCACCAATATTACGATTCCATTTCTACACTTCCACATTTTTTATCTCCTATAAACATTAACGTTAAAATATACATATGAAAATTTCCTGAAACTCCGTGGGTGAATGAATAGTTTTGGGAATACCCGAGTACAAGAAAATAAGAAGAGATTCCAGACAAGACTGTATAGAGGCTCGAGATGGATAACAATTTTTCAATAGTTTATAAATTTCTAGATAGCACGCTCTAGAAACGCTATTACTAATTCATTTAGTCTGAAAATAGTTATATAGTATTCTTTTCTTTAGAGACATCCATCAAATTATTTAAAGATGTAGTGCAAAGATACTTATTGTGATCAGTTTTACTTACCCACTCCAAGATTCATTCACTCGTCGCTTTTCCTATTTTCATAACGATAATCCAACAAACCTGCCGTTCTGTCTATACAAGGTATCGTAAAATTCCATCCTATACAAAAAAGTTTCAATAGAAATTGAAATCAAACTGAAACGTTGAGATACCCAATAGTACCTGAAAAGAATTTTAATACAATTTATTCGCTTGATTGTTCCAGGAGAAGGAAAAGTACATTAT
>CAZEZQ010000195.1:0-8171 GCA_964516245.1 uncultured bacterium
TCGGCAAAAAGTCTTTTTTGGAGCGCAGGTCATAGACGCGCCTTGGTGGGCGTCTTCGCCTGCAACAACATAAAGTGCAGATTAGATATCCACGCTACTATATATTGTGGGGCGGTTTTATGGATCAGACTTTTTGCCGGTTCGTCAGAAATCGATACTATCGAAACGTCTGCTTGCAATGCCTCAAGTGCAGCCCACCCACGGCGTTCACGCCAAATCTTGAGTCAATATTCAATTTTCAATTTCTTCAAAAACAAATGTATTTGTGAACTCCGATTGACAAGTAACGGATTTCACATAATATATGTATGAAGGATTTTAAAATCGTAACACTCTAATTCTTCAAATAACCCCTCAAAAGTTAGAAAGGCTGCTCTGCATTATGCATCTTTTGGATGGAGTCATTTCCTCAACACCAATGTTAGCAGGTGGTTACGCAATAACCGGACTTCTCTGCGCCTGGTCCGCTTACAAAATCAAAGACCAAGAAATCCCCAAGGTAGCCCTTGTTACTGCGGCATTTTTTACATCATCATTGATCCATTTTCCCTTGGGCCCCGCCAGTGTTCACTTAATACTGAATGGGTTGATTGGCGTGCTTCTGGGTCGCCGGGCATTCCTTGTTTTTCCAATTGGCCTCTTTCTGCAAGTCACAATCGGCGAAGGAGGTATATCTGTTTTGGGGCTTAATGCGTGCATCTTAGGCCTTCCTGCCATAGTATCATGGAAACTATATGAATGGATCAGCCAATCTGGCTCTCACATGCGATTTTTTTCAGCTTTGCTCGGTGCGGGAACCGGTGTTTTGGGCGCAGGTCTATTGTTCATGTTAGTTCTACTTTCTGCCGGTGAAGAATTTATAATGCTGGCGCGTTTTGCCCTCCTCGCCCATATCCCGATTTTGATCTTGGAATCTGTAGTTACGGGATTTACGGTTGAATTTCTAGCCAGAGTTCAACCAGCGATGGTAAAAGGGGGCTGTGCATGAACCGATGCCTTATTTTGCTTTTACTCCTAATCGCGTGCCCTCTTCTTTCTTATACACATCGGCTTGAGGTGGATTTGTTCAAAAAAAACTCCGAGTTGATTTTTCACGTTACGTCCAGCGGTGATCAATCAATACAAGATTGTCATTTGACTATCGTCAACAGTCAGGGGAAAGTGGTTGCCGAAGGCGACACCAACCAAGAAGGATGCTTCTCCTGGGTTCCCCAAGAAATAGAAGATGTCACCGTTCGAGCCTATTCTGGAACCGGACACAAAAAAAACATGGAACTTTCTGCGGATGAACTAAACCGTTGGTTGGCTTACAATGAGCCAAACAGTGATGCATCAGAATCTATAAACCACAAACATGAATCATCATCTCAACACTCTGATGAGATCCAACACCTCCATACCACTGCCGATGAACGGCGCACCACCGAGCGCGTTGTATTGGGCTTAACCTTTCTTTTGGCAGGTTGGGCAGCATGGTGCTCTAGCCGCAATTCGAAAAAACTGGATCGGATTCAAGAAATAGTAAACCAACGTGATCGTAACTCCTAACCAGACCGACAATTTTCTTAATCAATGGGATGCCCGTTGGAAACTGATTTCCCTATTACTTTGTATATTCGCCATCGCTGCGCTCCAAACCCTATTCTCCATCAGCCTTGCGCTCTTGGGGAGTTTCTTGCTCGTGCTGCTAAGTGGCGTATCGATACAAACTGCGGTTTCTCGGCTGGGCCTGCTATGGATCTTGTTTATCCCCTGTTTTTTAATTCTCCCTTGGCAGTTGGATGGGAGCGCACCCGAAAAATTTCATATCCATTTGAGTTTGTCGGGCTTTTTGTTGGCTCTCACATTATATTTGCGGGCGGCTGCGATCGTTTGTGTTTCCATGTCTTTATTGGCCACTACACCCTTTACATTAATTCTTCACGCCGCTCAAAATCTTCGTTTTCCAAAACTGTTCGTCCAGATCACATTGCTGGCCTATCGATATTTATTTTCATTGACACACGAATTGAAATCGGCCCGCAAAGCTCTTGTGACCCGGGGATTTCAAAACCGCTTTTCAATGCGAACCTTTCGCTCCCTGGCTCATGTCATCGGCATGATTATGGTGCGCAGTTTTGAAAAGACCGAACGAATTTATCACGCCATGCTGTGTAGGGGGTATCGTGGTATGATTCCCGGCAGGTACGCATTCAAAACAACCAAAAAAGATCCCATACTAAGTATGGCTTGTTTGGTTTGGATCACGCTTTTATTGCTTATCGATACAAATCAATAGAATCCCCGTATTGCTGAGGAAACTGTGAGCTGCCTGATAGAGATCGATCATTTAACATTTTGTTACCATGACGGCCGCAAGGCATTGGATGACGTATGCCTGCATATCCAACATGGCCAACGGGTTGGTTTGGTCGGCCCGAACGGAGCCGGAAAAACCACCTTGTTCCATGTCCTTTCCGGTGTAACAGGAGAGTTCCAGGGCGAGGTCAATGTATCCGGATGTGACCTGCAAACCAACGAAGGCCGGAAACACGTTCATAAAAAATTGGGGATTGTCTTCCAGCAAACCGACGACCAAATTTTCAATACTTCTGTAGAAGAAGACATCGCATTCGGGCCCCTCAATCTTGGATTATCAATGGAAGAAGTACAAGCGAGAGTCGAAGAATCGATGCAAGCCGTAGGGTTGGCAGACAGCTTTCGCGAACGCGTCCCCTACCATCTCTCCAGCGGTGAAAAGCGGCGGGTGGCGATTGCTGGGGTGTTGGCCATGAAACCTGCCTTAGTGCTGCTGGATGAACCTTCCAGCGATCTCGATCCTCGGGGGCGGCGTGAACTGGTGAACATCCTCAACGGTCTCACCGTCACCCGGGTGGTTTCCAGCCATCACTTGGAATTTATTCTCGAAACCTGCGAGCGCGCCGTTTTGATGGATCAAGGCCATGTGAAAGCCGATGGTCCCGCCACCGAGATTCTGGCCAACGAAGAGCTCATGCAAAAACACGGGTTAGAAGTCCCCCATTCTCTCAAGCAATTTGTTTCTTGATCGGGGTCTTTATATTCTATGTGAATTGATGATTTTAAATGGATGAGGTGTGATGATGATTTTGGATGACTATTTATTCAACAATCAAACGCGGGATATGTATTTCGAGAAATTGAAAAACATTACGGCAGACACTCAACCCCAGTGGGGGAAGTTGAATCCACCCGATCTCATGCGCCACTTGCGATTCACCTTCGATCTCTCATTGGGAAAAGAAAAAGCCGAGGATATGAGCAATTTCTTCACTCGCGGCATCCTTCGTTTGATGGTTTTTCATTGGTTTACCAATTGGCCCAAAGGCAAAATCAAAGCGCCTGAATATTTCACCCCAGCGGCGGAGAGCGATTTTGAAACCGAGCAGGATCAAATGTTTGAATCGGCCGAAGCCTATTTGAATGCCCTAAAAACCAATCCCGGCGAAAAACACCTGAGCCCCTTACTTGGCCCTATCCCTATCTCCTATTGGTCACGGGTTCATGGCGTGCATGTTCGGCACCATCTTCGCCAATTTGATGCCTGGGAGTAAGTGCTTGATAGGCCTATTCCAAATCACTTGAAACACAATGTTTTGGCGTTACTTATGTGTTGCGACGCAGAAGAATGGCTTTTTCCTTTATGGCATCGTCAATTTTATAAATTGTATGGCCTGTAAGTTTTTCACGAAAAAAGGATTCTTCTTCGACGGTCAGTTTTGGAAAGGAGCGTAATTCCATTTCTGTGATAATAGAACATCCCATTTTTCCATGTGGAAGACTTGCAGCCAATCGGTCGTTGAATAGAAGAATGAAAATATGTGTATCAACTATATAAAGATCGCCAGCCATGTTTTCTATTCCAGTGTCCATTCTTCCCGCAATTTTCGTTGAAACGATAGAGGATCATCAATATCTCTGAATGAGTTGATTTTACCTGCAAGATCCATCAAACTAGCCGAATTATCCTCCTCAGGTTTGAATTGATTCTCTTCATGAAATAAAACAATAACACGGGCTTTTCGACCAAAGACCTCCTGAAAAGCATTGGGTAATTTGCCATCGGGATCAATAAAAGTTTCCATTTCTATTGTTTCCATGATATTCTCCATTCGTAAGAAAAATTTTTTTTAACTGTATTCAGCCAATAAGACAAACCAAATGGATCTGGTTCCCACCACCTGCTTTTGTCATCTGCTGCCCAGGCGATATAATTATATCTTCTATCTGGAGGGCTAGTTATTTTAAAGTGGGAATGATTCAAATTTGGAAATAGATGTTTGAGTTTTTCTTCAGCAGAGGTCATGTTTATGACCCCAGTTTAACCAGTGTTCTTTCATTTTATGAAGGTTGCCTTTATCTTCTTCTGGGATGGGATTTTCTCCCGTGATTGCGCTTAATGCCCAAAACCAATGATCGGTATCTTGTTCAAGTTCTTTCAAAATCTATGGCAATGCTTCAGGACCCATCCCAATGATTTGTTGATAGGCTGGATGCATGGCCATCTCAGCAACAGTGCTGAAATGTTGTGTTTCATCTTTCCACTGTTTTGTCAAGCGATCAAATTTGTATTTGATTTCTTCTTCACTTTCAATTCGAGAAACCATTCACTATTGTCCCCTATTTTATTGCCTGATCTTTATTATAACATTACATAAAGAGAGAATTCGGAAATTCATGCTAATGTTCACAACTCCAAATGTGGGTCATCCTCATACGCCGAACCCAAGTGGCACAAGCGGTGGAGGGTGGTGGCGAACATGTCGTAGAGCATGCGCAGTTTTTTTTCATCAGTGATGATGCCCTCACTCAAAAAGTAGAGTTCATCTACCCCATCGGTAAATTGCTCTTTATGAAAGCCTTCATCATCCCGCACTTCGAAAAACACATTGGGCACTGCCAGCAAATCTTGCTGCAGGTTAGGGTCGGCAAACAGTTTTTTTACTTTTTCTTCATTGTTGGATTGCACGATAAATTGCGAGTCGATTTCTGAATGGCCGATTTTTATGTCCTGCAAGCCGAACAGTTTGCTGACTTCGTCAAAAAAACTGCCCCGGTATATTTTGAAACGAAAACCATCTTTATTGACATACGGCGCCCGCAGGCGGGTAAAGTCAATTTTGTCGTGCTGGGTGTGTATACTGTGGATATCCAAAGTGATGGTCCAATTGTCCACCTTGGCAATTACATGATCCTGCGCCGGGGTTTCACCCTTGATCAATTCAAAACTGGGATGCTGACACAAATCTTTCCATACTTCTTCCCGATTGGGCCCAAACAACGTGTGCTTGATATCCATAATGCTCGTCTTTCTATGGGATTTGGATTCTACCAGTTACACTACAACAAAAAACGAGTAACGGGAATCACTTTGATTTAACCACTAGCAAAATCGGAAATTATTGTAAACCCGAAGCGGAGGAAAGCCAATGCGCAAACTCTCCGCGCTCAAAATTTTCACAAGGAGCAACTCAATGCCTGTATGGTGTGATATGGAATGCTCGGAAGCCGATTGGCCGCAAGATGAAGCCCTCGATGGCTCTGGTTCGTGCCGAACCTTTCTCGCGGTCTATTGCCATAAATACGATCGAATCAACACAAAAAATGGCCCCTGCTTGGATTTAACCCTTGGCGAAGACCACGCAGTCAAAAAATCAAAAACCAAAAGCCAATCCAAGTCCAAAACAAAACCGAGAAGCAAAGCCAAAACAAAAGCCAAGAACAATTATACAAGCAAGAAAAAAACATGACTTTTGAATGGGTTTCGTTGTTTAATCCATCATGTGTTACCAAATGTTTTAATCAATATGAATATCTTCAATTAACCAACTGGAGGACATCCATGCAATTTCGAGAACTCGGACAATCGAGAATCAAAGCGTCTGTCGTAGGGCTTGGCACCTGGGCCATCGGCGGTTGGAAATGGGGGGGAACCGACGAGCAAGCCTCCATCGATGCCATCAAGGCTGGGCTCGATGCCGGGGCCAATTTCGTTGATACCGCTCCTGCTTATGGGTTGGGTTATTCAGAAGAAATCGTCGGCAAAGCCATCGCCGGCCGCCGCGACAATGTGGTTCTCGCCACCAAATGCGGTTTGATTTGGGATACCAACAAAGGCACTGCGTTTGTCGAGCAATATGACAAAACCATCCACAGATACTTAGGTAAAGATTCAATCCGTCAAGAAGTGGAGCAAAGTTTGAAACGGATGCAAACCGACTACATTGATCTGCTGCAGACCCACTGGCAAGACGCCACCACTCCCATCTCGGAAACGATGGAAGGCATGCTGGAACTCAAACAAGAAGGCAAAATTCGCGCCATCGGCGCATGCAACGTTCAGGTCAATGAATTGAAACAATATTTAGACGTTGGCCCAGTGGATAGCATTCAAGAAAAATACAGCATGATCGACCGGGGAGTGGAAGACGAACTGCTCCCTTTCGCGAAGGAAAAAGGGATTTCGATGCTCGCCTATTCGCCATTGGCGCTGGGGCTTCTCACCGGCAAAATCGGGCCCAGCCGTGAGTTCCAAGGCGATGACCTGCGCAAAGACAGCCCCCGTTTTAGCATCGAGAACCGCCAGCGCGTCTTGGCCATGCTTGAACCCATGAAAGATATCGCCGATCATCACGGCTTCACCATCGCTCAATTGGTTTCTGCATGGACATTGGCCCAACCGGGCGTAACCTATGTATTGCTTGGTGTTCGCAACAAAGAGCAAGCCCAAGAAAACGCCAATGCCGGTGATGTGGCCTTAACCCCGGATGAAATCGATACCATCAACAAAATCGTGGCCGAACACTCGCCAAATATTTGGTAAACAATTTATTCTCTATATTGTTGATCTTTCCCAGATCATTTGGCAGACTGCATTTTGCCCCCCTTATCAAGGGGGGTGGCGCGAAGCGCCGGGGGGATTGGCTTATCCCAAAAACGATTAATCCACCCTACCCACCTTCATAAGGGGGATTCTTTATCTTAAATTTGTGGATAAAATTTGCTTATGTTGAATAATATGAGAGAAGACGAAAACAAACATGATTATCGATACGCATCAACATTTCTGGCGCTATACCTACGAAGAATACTCGTGGATCAAGCCGGACCGCGCTCCACTGAACAAAGATTACATCCCAGATGACGCTCTCCCCCTGATGCAAAATGCGGGGGTGAAAGGCGCTGTAGCGGTCGAGGCGCGGGCAGATGATATCGAAAATCATTTTCTGCTTGCATTGGCCGAAACCTACCCTTATGTCGTAGGCGTAGTGGGCCGGGTGGATTTGACAAAAGCCAGTACCCACGAACGGCTCGAAGAGTACGCGCAGAATCCTTACTTTTGCGGGATCCGCATCCCCCTGCCGATTGAATCAGAAAACCCGCTTCAGCTTAATGCTCAATTTTTGCAAGGGTTGCAATTGCTTTCCGGTCTGAACCTCACCTTTGATATCTATGGCCGGCCCCGCAAGGTCGAAGCCATGATGCGCCTTTTTCAGAATTACCCCAATCTGCGATTCGTCATCAATCACATGTCCAAACCGGATATCAAATCAGGTGAGATGGAACCCTGGAAAACAGAAATCAATCAATTGGCTCAGTTTTCCAATGCCTATTGCAAAGTGTCGGGCATGCTCACCGAAGCTGATAGGCAAAATTGGAAGATGGATGACTTCACCCCCTATTTCGATGCCCTCTTTGAAGCCTTCACCCCATCGCGGCTGATGTTCGGCTCCGATTGGCCGGTCAGCCACCAGGCAGGTGAATACAAAGATACTGTCGATGTTGTCAAACACTACGTGAATACGCTTTCGCTTGATGAACAGAATCAAGTCTGGTTTCAAACCGCGAAAACAGTGTATCAATTTCCCGATGAATGAATAATTGACTGAATAACGAGAGAGCGCCAATGCCGGGGAGTGTATTGCAATATAAGGAAGAACGGTGACATGCAAATGTGTACCACCAATCCTCACTTTAAAGAACTTTATCAATTTTATCTCAATGGATTGAATTGAACATAAAAATGTAACTATTTTTGGTGGATAATACTAACCAAAAAAATTTGAACTTTTCTGAATAAGTATGCTTTCTCATTCCACCCCCAATGAAATGGGGCCTGCGCGCCGTGGCGGGGAGGTTAGGAGGGGGTTAAA
>CAZEZQ010000196.1:0-8159 GCA_964516245.1 uncultured bacterium
CTGCACCTTTGCTCATTTGCTTCATTAGTCAACAGAATTTCGTGCGATTGCCCTGAGACACCTTCTTTACGATATATTGTGTGGCCATTTTCTGGATCGGACTTTTTGCCGACTTGTCAGTGTAATAGCACCCTTTTTTCATTACAAAGATTTGGTGTCTTATCAATTGGCTTCGAGATGTTCACTTAGAAAACCTTGCAACTGTTGGGCAACCACACGATGCCCCTCTTTTGTCATGTGGTAATCAAAAACGTAATACATGGGGGTA
This sequence comes from uncultured bacterium, assembly GCA_964516245.1. Taxonomy (GTDB): domain Bacteria; phylum Hinthialibacterota; class Hinthialibacteria; order Hinthialibacterales; family Hinthialibacteraceae; genus CAZEZQ01. The sequence continues at coordinate 269 of CAZEZQ010000196.1, forward strand.
TTGTTGTTCATTGCCTGCTCATAAAGGGCTTCTGCTGGGAAGAACATTGGAATTCCATTTTCATGACACCATGACGAATATGGCTCAACCCACGAATTGTTGGCATTGATCAAGACGGGAATGCAGTATACAAAAAGTGTGATTCCATTTTTCTTGCATAATTGCAATACTCCATCAAGGTAGTTTAATGATAAAGCATATTTGTTTTGATTTTTTCGAACGGTTTTCAGTGGTCGGGAATCAAATGCATGTTTTTCAACCACATCCAAATTCATTTTGATAGCCAATTTTCCTGCGAGTTTCCACAATTCTTTGTTACTGGTTTTGGATAAAGTTTGTTTTGATGTAATAGGAAATGTAAGTTCAGTTGTATTTTCATCAATAGTTTTACGTTCTAGAAGAATATTGTCAGACATATAGAGTTCGTAAACGCGATCTGCCGTTTTCGTGTCAAAAGATTTTGAGAATGGCTCGTTTGTTTGGGTGACATTCTTCAATTTGGCCAAAAGCAAATACAGATTTGTTTTCCGAAAAGAATAAGCAAATGGGCCCATGAGACGCAAAAATAAATGTTGAGATTGAGAAAAGGAAGACCGCTTTATTTGTTTGGTGTCACGCTCATATTGCACATGATACAAATCGGTAAAATACCGGTCGTCATGAATATCATTTGTAAACAATTGCAAAACAACAGCATCAATTGAATTGATCCTTTCAATATATTTTTTGATTCGGAAATAGGCATTCGAAGGGCATGTTGCCCGTATGCCAGCGTTAAAACATGTATACTTGCCTCCACTCAGTTCTTGCAATAGATAGGGATACGTTTCATTTTGTTCTACACCAACACCTTCAGTATACGAATCACCCACAAACAATATTCTCGTACGGTCCGTATGTTTCGTAAAATCATGTTCTCGGTCTCTCATGCCCATAGAATTGATTTGATAACGAGCTTCATATTCACAGGTTTTTGCTACAGCCACTGTCTCACGCCCGGAGACGAATTCCAAATAGTCAGGATACCCAGGCAAAATCAGACCATTCATGGTGCTTATATCAACACGGTCCGGTATCGGTTCCCAGAATAATTGCAATGCAATTTCACCGAAAAGCAGTGAAAGAAAGACTGAAAAGAACAGTAAAAATATATTGGCCAAATGATAGAGAATTCGATATTTCTTGATTTTTTGATGCATTTTGCTATGTAGAAAAGCCATGTTTTTGGTCCCATATTTTATTACAAAGATACATACGGTTTACACATACCCAAACCACCGGTTCAATGGGTTCATAGTTTTGATTCAAAGCAACACCTTGGACTTTTTAATCCTTTCTACCCTATTGTTGAATCCGGCATGCATCCCCAATTTCAAATCCTTTACCCGAAATGACTTTCGCTTTTGAAAACGTTCGATAAACATCCGTTACTTCGATCGTACCGATTCTTTTGGCAGCCGTTTCGCATGATTTCTTTTTCAATACAGAAAAAACACTTCCTACTTCAAACTTACCCTCTTGCCCCCGATTCAGATACACAACATCTTCTTTTACCTTGAAAATTTCAATGGGGATCACAGCCAACTCAATTTTATCAACAATCTTTTGAACCAATACATCTTCCAATTGTTCAAACAATTTTGGTGGGGTTCCGCTCCCCAACAAACCTTCTTCTGAGATGGATTGATTCACTTTCATCGTATGCGATTTTGGATTATATACGTTTAGTTCCACACGTACCGTGCCAAATAAATCCTGAATTATCCTATCATTATAGGTCTGCTTCTTTTGCACCAATGTTGCGCCCTGCAATCGGATTACAATCTGAATCAAAAAATCGGCATTCAATTGGATCGACAACTTGGCCAATTGATTCAAGTTCATATCTTTTTCATTCAAACTCGCTTTCGCTTCATCAGCGGCTTTTTCTGACACAAGTTGAAACCGTTTTGTGGCGGTTAATTCAGTGATGACATCTTTTTTAAAATTTTGAATGGAATCTTCCGGCAATTGAAACCATTCGTAATCAATGCCAGACCGTATGGAGGTGGGTTGAGTTTGAAAATCAACGATGGCAATTGTGGGTGAACAATGTGTAGTAGGTATGAAAACAAATATGAATAGGGTAACGAACTTGATGAAGAAAAAATATGGATGTTCACTTAAGAATTGTCGTAGCATGTCATTTTATGAATTGCTTTGATTGATAGCGGATTCTACTTCTTCACCAAAAAGCGTTTGGCAGTTGGGGCAAATATACTTTCCCTCATCGCGTTCTTGCGGTGGATACAAAACCAGAGAAACTACATCCCCTGCCGCTTTCCAGCAATAGGGGCAAAAAGGGTTGCCTCCCGCCTCTTTTAATTTGTTGTATTTCTTTGGAGGAAACTCGTGTTTTTGATTTTCATCCTCAGATGGCGGTTGGGTGTCTTTGATCCATTGGTTGATTTCGTCTTGAACATTTTGCAAGTCATGCCATAGATTCTCATCGCCATTCTGAAGAATACGATCTTTGGCTTCTTCTAAAACGGTATTGAATTTTTTGAGATCTACCATAATCCCTTTTTACTGAACTTGTTAATGTGTTTTTCATCCATAGTCATTATACACCATTCAAATAGATTCTGCCTGGTGAATAATGGCACGAAAAATCATTAGATTCTTATGGGCCGACTCAAAAAAACTCTAGTACTCTGTCAATGATGAAATGATGGCAATTCAATGTACTAAGTCGCTAGGAGGGCGAGGCTCCTGCCGAGCCGGTTTTCTGCAAACACGAATGCTAATGTATTTAATAGTTTTCACCCATCATTCCATGCTTGACCTACTACTAGACAAAGTAAATAAAGAGTTGTTTTTCTCATCATATTTATACCCCCACTCAATAATTCTCTGATAATTATGCTACTATTGAAATATCCAATTGCTTTAATATGCCATAGAATGGTTTCGCACCCATGAGTAACCGAAAATTTCCACTATTTACCTTTCTTCATTCTTCTCTTCCGGTTTACTGAACAAGTCTTTTTGAGCGAATATGGTTAAATAATGGTTGGTCCCTCTCATCAACTCATACCGTACCAAAATCCAGCCAGTATCTTCGGCGTGTTTCACCAATGTACTTAATTTGGTGGTATGGTCAGGATTATGTACTGCTATATCCTTATACCGTTCAATAATACAAACTCTTCCTGTTGGTTTCACAACTGTCTTCAGGTGCTTGAGATAATCTTCATGGCCTCCCTCATTTAAGTGGTGGTATACTTGAGAAAAGAATGCCAAATCGCAACTATTTTCATCCAATCCCGTCGTATCGGATTCAGAAAGGTAGGGTTCGATGAGTGGGATATCGGCGAATTTCTCTTTCATCGATTCCACTTTTTCTTCATCCACTTCCGAGGCATATATTTTCCCACTGCCATTTAATTCTTTTGCAAAACGTTCACTCCACCATCCATCTCCCGCACCAATGTCAAGAACTGCATCACCGCTTTGTATATCCAACTCTTTCAAGATAAATTTTTCCCATTGGCGGTATGGATACGATCGTGGCCCCGTTCGTTTATGATGATTGAGGTCAGTAACCCGTGTAGAGTTCCACTGCTCCTCTGACAAGATAGATATTGGGAAAAGTAGAATTGCAATCATCCACAAGTGTAAAAAACGCATAATGATAAACTCCTAGATTAAAGGTATGATGTACAGCTTTCGGAAACGTAATAAGAGAATACCACAGAGAATTTCGAATCACAAAAAGACTTCAATAATAAAACGTTCAATTTGCTTCTTTATAACCAATAGGTATGGTTTCTTGGATGCCAAACCTATAGAATTGTGGAACAGAAAATTTTTTGAAAATCATCAATTCCAAAAATTATTTAGGCGAAACAGTCACAATGAGTATAAATGGTATACAACAAGTTTTTAGTATCTTCTTGAGATATTTGAAAAAGCATCCGATTCAATCAAACGGTTTGCTGCTTCTTGCTTCAGTAGCGGTTGTTTTACTCTGTTTTGAAATCGGTTTTCGCATCTATATTGCCCAAACTCAACCCGATCTTGCCAAGATCATCCAACAATTCACTTGGGAAACCGCCAATGAAAACACCCGGCAGCGCTTCGAACCACACCCCTATCTATCGTATGCACCGAGTAAAATCCAATACAAACCAAATGGCATCCAAATCGGAAAGGAACTTTTCGCATTCAAAAAAATAGGTAACACTTTGCGTATCGCCTGTCTAGGCGCTTCCACCACCATGAATCAATATCCGCAATATTTGAAAGAAAAATTGTCCCAAACGATTTCCCAATCTTACATGTATGAGGTGATGGATTTCGGCTGCGACGGTTGGACACTTACCGAATCGACGGTCAATTATCTTATTCGTATTCAGGATTTTTCACCTGATTTTGTTATCGTTCATCATGGCATGAACGACCTCGCCGGTCGCATGTGGCCCCATTACAAACCAGATTACACTCATTATCGAAAAACGTACGATGAACACATTTTGGGGCACATCTCGCGGGAATATTTATCCTTCAGTTGGATGATGACCTATCTTCTATTTCAATCGGGCATGTCGTCCATCGATATTATCAATTTGACCACTCATACCATTCCTCACGAGCAATTGAATCACAATCCTGACCCTGAAACACTGGAAGCATTCGCCCGAAATCTTAAAACATTACACACGGTCGTACACTCTCATAACGGGCAATTGATTTATGCCCCTATGGCTTACAATTCAGAAAAAGCACAATTTTACGATCCGAAATTGATCGAAGAATTTAACACGCGTGGTACAGAGATCGCCCATGAAAATAACATTCCAGTTGTAGATACTCATACACACTTAAAAAATCATCCAGATTGGTTCAAAGATATCGTGCATCTAAATCAAGAAGGCAACAAATTGAAGGCAGAGCAATTCGCCATGAAAATCGCAGAAATGGTTCAATCTACCACGTTGTCTAATGTGAAATGATAAATTCAGATTCCCCTTGCCCAATGTCATTAACTCAAAAGATTTTGCTGTTAGGAGGGCGAGGTTGTAAATGAGCCGTGACGTGCTCCTGCCGAGCCGTGCTCATGTTTAAGCAAATTTCAACAAACAAAATTTTCTAATTTGAACTTAAGTTAATGGCGTTGCCCCCTTACCCCCACTCAAAAGGTTCGGCAACTCATCTCTGATGCCTACTTTTCCGGTAACGGTGTCAATTTAGAAGATATGTGGTCATGCTTCATATCAAAAACTCTATTTTCCTGGAACCGGAATAAAAATATCCCCTCGGCTTAAGATTCCATTGCTGGATTCATAAAGCTCGTTGGATTCCCATTGTTTGTCGGGCCCGAACGACAGAACTGTATATTGGCTCTGCTGGATTTCAGAATAAAATTGTTCGTAGCGATCCTTATGAGGACGGAACCAGTTTACAGGCAACTCGGCCGGTTCCATATGATATTGCCATTGGGTATTTACAACCACAGGCACATCGCTGAGCGTAATCCCTTTTTGAAAGGGGTCGAATATCGAAGTGCTAATGTAAGGGATAGGTGTAGTCACAAAGCGGTGTTGGGCAGGGTCTTTGTCGATATGAGGCGGCCATGCGTTGTTATCCATCTTGTACATGATATATGCTTGCCCGAGATTCCGAGCGTTGGATTGAGCCGTCGCCAGTTTCGCGCGGACCTGCGCGTTCAAAAAATTCGGAACAGCAATCGCCGCCAAGATTCCAATTATGGCGACCACAATTAACAATTCAATCAAGGTAAACCCATTTTTCATAACATATTCTCCCCAAACTGTGTTTAATCCTTATGATGCAAGAACAACCTAATTTGATTTATGGATTGTGAAATACAATATTACTCCCAATAATCTTGAAAAATTTCTTCCCGGTAAAAATCTTGACCCGACCGGGTTCCCAATTTTCGGGATTTCCACAAGTCACCATTGGATGCCAACCCATTGGTGGCATTGTATGGGACCGCATTGCGCCCGATAAACCAATCAAATGTATCCCCATCCGGAGCGGTGGCGAAAATCAAATAATGGGTTCCCCAATTGGGGACATTGGCGCAGCCGCGGTCTTCATATCCATAAAACAGGCCCTTGGTGAAGGGGTCTGTGGGGATGGAAGAGATATAAGAAACTGGAGTGGTCAACAGGGCGTAAATCTGTCCGTTAAAGTGCCTGAAGCTCAACGCCCCCTGTGTATCGACCAAGGCATCTTCCGGTGTTTTGCCAAAATAGTGATACCCATTTTCGAATTCGCAGTTATCACCCTGGCCCACGTCGTTGCCGTCAATCAACCACAAGCCGGTATCCATATTGCGGATCACCGCCTGGCTGTCCAACATGCGGACATCGCTTTTGGTCCGGGCGATTTTCGCCCGAATCTGCGCATTCAAAAAGTTCGGAACCGCAATCGCCGCCAAGATTCCAATAATCGCTACTACAATCAACAATTCAATTAAAGTAAACCCATTCTTCATAATTCACTCTCCCCAATAAATAGAAAATAAGTATCCATTTAGCCGAATAAAAAAATTTTCCAGCCCCTATCTTCGTGACATATGATAGCCAGGGGCAATCGCCCCTGGAAAAAAGAAACACAAAACCCCTAGCCCTGAATGAGCGAAATAAAAATGCTTTCAGATGGCTAAATGGTTACGAAAATAATTGTTATAAAAATATAGCATATATTTTGATTAATTACTAGAAATATTTATCAAATTGCGACCCGCTTTTAATCTGCTAAAATAGTAAAAATATTTTGATGGTGTTCTTTCCGTTGTAGAAACGAAGTTCGTGCAAAACTGTGCTTTTTACATTTTCATACATTCTCAATTGACCTATCGTTTGGTGAAAATAAAACATCCCCCATCCAATGCGGATGAGGGATGTTCAAGAAGCGATTCCGTTTGTGTGCTTAGCTACCTACCCGAACAATATCTCCTATGCTCTTTAAGCCATTCGAAGGGGCGTAAATAGAGTTTGGTGTATGAACAAGATCGGGACCCATACTCCAAATATAATATACGGTGCCGGAGTGGTGAGAACCTGGTAAATCAATTATTTTTCCTTGTTTTGCAATAGCAAATAAACTGGGTTCATGAGACAGGCGAGAGGGCGGCACGACTGGGAAATAATCTGCATGATACGAACCGTGACTCCACTCAAGGGTTCCTAACCCATACGCCTTCTCGTTTTGAAATGGATCTTTCGGAGGAGAAGAAATATAGGCAACTGGTGTAGTCATTAATTTGTTCTGCCACACAGGATGACCCGGAATATGCATTGGAAAAATTCCGTTATCCAGCCGATACATCTCATACACATCAAGCCAAGATCGCATTTCCGCGTTGCATTTTGCAATCATGGCTCTAGTTTGTGCATTCAAAAAATTCGGAACCGCAATGGCTGCCAAAATCCCAATAATTGCAACAACAATGAGTAGTTCAATTAGCGTAAAAGCCCTTTTCATGATCATCCTCCCATAAAATTCCCCGACAATTTTTATAATAATACTGATTCAAATGAAAAACAAAAAATAATCAAAATTCATTCGAAACGATTAAAAATTTTCAATATAATAGTGAAAATGGATATTACTTATCTATCTGATTTTACTATGTTTTAGCATCATGGATCGAATTCAAAAGATGTTAGTGATTTTTGCCAGATATCTGAGATGGTATGTTTTTGTTGGTGGAAAATAGGATGATCCTAGCCGTAATAAGATTATGTTGGATAGGAAAACAATAAAGCGAAATGTTCTAGATGGGCCTATTTTAAAAACGCATACAAATAATTTTCCGTTCGGATGTACAACGTGTTGCCGTCAATTGATGGAGTGGCCCGTATTGTTGCATCAAGAT
>CAZEZQ010000197.1:0-8153 GCA_964516245.1 uncultured bacterium
CGCGCCCCCAATCGCGCCATGCTGCGCGCCGTAGGGTTTCATGACGATGATTTTGAAAAACCCATGATCGGCGTCGCCTCGTTGTTCAGCGAAATCACCCCCTGCAATGTCCATCTTGACCGTCTCGCCAAGAAAGGCAGTGACGGCATCTATGCCGCCGGCGGCGTACCCCAAATTTTCGGCGCCCCCACCGCCTCCGACGGCATTATGATGGGCCACCAGGGAATGCGCTATAGCCTGGTCTCGCGCGAAGTGATCGCCGATAGCTGCGAGGTGGTCTGTGCTGGAATGAACCACGACGGCATGTTGGCCTTCGGCAGTTGCGACAAGAACATGCCCGGCTGCATTATGGCAATGGTGAGAATGAATATTCCCAGTATCTTTGTCTATGGCGGCAGCATTCTTCCCGGTGTGGATAGCGAAGGCCATGATCTCGATATCGTATCCATCTTTGAAGCCGTGGGCCAACGCCAAGCGGGGAAAATTGATGACGACAAATTGAAAAACGTGGAATGCGAAGCCTGCCCCGGCGCGGGGGCCTGCGGCGGCATGTTTACCGCCAATACCATGAGCACCGCCATCGAAGCCCTTGGGCTGGCCTTGCCCTATGACGCCAGTTATCCCGCGGTTTCAGCCGCTAAAGAACGTGAAACGTTTATGGCGGGCAAGGCGCTGGTGAATTTGATTGAAAACAATATCCGTCCGCGGGATATCTTGTCCCGAAAATCCTTTGAAAATGCCGTCACCTTGGTGCTCACGCTCGGTGGATCCACCAACGCCGTGCTCCACCTGATGGCGATTGCGCGTGAAGCCGATATTGAATGGACCTTGGATGACTTCGACCGCTTGGGCGACAAAACCCCCCATCTCGCCGATCTCCGCCCCAGCGGCAAATACGTCATGTTCGACCTGCACAAAGCGGGTGGAACCCCAGCCGTAATGAAAGCCTTGCTCGAAGCCGGAATGCTGCACGGCGACTGCCTGACCTGCACTGGCAAGACATTGGCTGAAAACCTGAAAAGCATCCCCAGTATCTACAAACGCGATCAAGATGTCTTTATGCCCTTGGATAAGCCCAAACACCCCTCCGGCCATATCGCCATTTTAAAAGGCAATCTCGCACCAGAAGGGGCTGTCAGCAAACTTTCCGGCTTGAAAGTACGCAATATTACTGGACCTGCCAAGGTTTATGATGGCGAAGAACAATGCTTCCATGCCATTCAAGCGCGGGAGATTAAAGAAGGCGATGTGGTGATCGTTCGCGGCGAAGGCCCCGTAGGCGGACCCGGAATGCGCGAAATGCTTTCAGTCACCAGTGCATTAACAGGACAGGGATTGGGTGACAAAGTGGGGCTCATTACCGACGGCCGGTTCTCTGGTGGCACTCATGGCATGGTGGTAGGCCACGTGGTGCCTGAAGCCTATACGGGCGGCCCCATCGCCGTAGTGCAAAATGGGGATTCAATCACCATTGATGGTGACAAGAAAAAACTCGAAATCAACATTTCGGATGAAGAACTCAAAAAACGTTTGGATGCCTGGCAAAAGCCGGAAATCAAAGAAAAACGCGGCGTACTCGCCAAATACGCCAAAGTTGTCCGTTCCGCCTCAGAAGGCGCCGTTACATTCTAAAACGTGTATAAAATTAACCGTTTTTTGTAGGGTGGACTTCAGTAATTTCCTCTGGCAGTTCATCAAAATCTTCGAAAATTTTGACCTTTCCTTTCCATTGACCGCCTTTGCGATCTACAATGGGTTTTTGGTATGGAACCAACATGGCCATAGGCTTGCCCGACTTGGCTATCACGATCTTTTCTCCATCGGCTGCACGGTCTACTAATTTGGATAAATGAGTTTTGGCTTGATGAATGTTATGAGTTTCCATTGGAATCTAACTCCTATATGGATTGAACTAAGTTTAGTTTCATTTGATTATTTTCAAGAGACATTTTATTGAATGTGTATTTGGAATCTCCCCCCTCAAAACATACACCATTTTCCCTACAATAAAACTCAAATTGATTCTTGAGGAGGCATATTCATGACAAGCACTCGGCGTGATTGGCTAAAACTGGCGGCGGCATTTTCGATGGCGGGGATCACCACGCCCTCTGCTCTGGCTCAAACCTTTGGGCAAGAATCAGCTCATCCCAACATTGGCGTGGCGGCCGATGGTGGGCCCAAGCGCTCGTCTGAATCAGGCGTCGGCGCTTTGATGGCCTGGTCTGATAAACTCTGGGCGGTCACCTATCTCAGTGAACCCAATTCCGGTTCGGGCACGGGGCTGTATGAAATCGATGAAAATCTGGATGTGCGCCAGCGCCACACCAGCAATGGCGTCTATGCCAATCGTATGCATCATCTGCCTTCCAACCAAATCAACATCGGTCCATACATGATCGATCTTGAAGGCCGCATCCGAGTGATTGACGATCTGATCGGCAAACGCCTTACGGCGACGATGCCCCATCTTCACGGCCGGCAAAACAAAATTTACATCCTTACTATGGAAGGCCACTTGTATGAAGTGGATGTGAATAGCCTCGAAGCCACTCATCTGCAAAATCTCAACAATGAACTGGGCGTGAAAGGCGACCCCCATTGGAAAGGGGCGTTTACTTCGCAGGGCCGTGTGGTTTGCGCCAACAATACCTACACCGATCCTTGGGATGATGACGGGCGCTTGGCGGAATGGGATGGGGAAACCTGGACCATTCTCGAAAAGAAACCGTTTATGGAAGTGCAAAGCCGCAACGGTCTCGGTGGAGTGCTTTTCGCCACCGGTTGGGATGAGCGCTCGGCCATCTTCAAAGCGCTGATCAAAGGTGAGTGGCAAACCTACCGGCTGCCCAAAGGCTCGCAGGCCTACGATCAATATTGGTGCACCGAATGGACCCGCATCCGCGAAGTCGAAACCGAGCGCTGGTTGATGGATTGTGTCGGTTTGTTTTATGAGCTGCCCGCCTTCGCGTTTCGCGGCCGCGTGTGGGGTATCAAACCCATCTGCCGCCATCTGCGCATTATCCCCGACTTTTGTTCCTATCGCGGGTATTTGGTGTTGGGCGGCAACCAGGCGGCCACCGCGGGCGGCAACTTTCATTCGCCTCAATCACAAAGCGGTATCTGGTTCGGGCAAACCGATGACCTCTGGGAGATGGGCAAGCCCAGCGGCTGGGGCGGTGTCTGGCGCGATACGCCGGTAGTGAAAGATGAACCCTCTGACCCATTTTTGATGACCGGGTTTGATAAAAAAGTTTTGCACCTGACACAAGAAAGTTTAACCCCAGTGAACATCACCATTGAGGTCGATTTTCTCGGCTACGGCGAATGGAAACCTTACAAAACCATCTACCTTCGTCCTGGGGAGTACAGGCACCATATCTTTCCCGATGGTTTCAGCGCCCATTGGGTGCGGCTCAAGGCGGATGATTATTGCACCGCTACGGCAGAGTTTTTTTACAGTTAATGTTGATCCGGCAAAAAAGTCTTTTCTTGTGTTGGAACATCAGTGAATCAATGAGGTGAACTAATACAGATTGTTTCGAAATGAGAAACGCCAACAAGAGTATTCCCGCAAGAGCCACGTAGACCCGCCATGAATTTGTATTTTGAGTGGGTTGCATAGGTATATTTATTACGATGCATTGGGCAATTCAGAATAAGGTTCTTCAATCGGATAATGCTCTTCTTCATAAGCTTCAACAAGAGCCGCCAAAACTTCCAATTGATCCCCTTGTGGAGTATTGGGTTCGGCATCCATGAGTTTTTCGATCTCTTTTAATGCTTTTTGGTAATCTTCTTCTGTTTCGATCAGTGGTATATCCATGTCCAATTTCCTCTTTGTATATGATTCACATGAATGCTTTGTAGTATGATTTATTTCCTGAAGATATCAACACAAATATTACCCATCTTCATACACAAACACATGTCCAATACCAAAACGATTATCCCCCTCAATGGGTCGAATACGAATGAGGCGAATCGGCTGATTTTGCGCTTCTTTTGGCAATTTTAGATAGCGGGGGATCAAACCATCGCTTGCTTTGCGGGGGATGGTGAGTCCTTCGGCCGCTTCATCCTCCTCATCTTGTAGAAAAATTTCCGCTTGATAGATATCATTGCCATCCGCGCTGATCTCCAATACTTCACCTATGGCTGGTGGGTCAAAGCGCACGTCCACTGCATGGTCCAATGAAAATACAACCGAACCTTGATCCCATGAGTGGCCGAAGCGTTTGTATCCACTTAGCGTTTTGGGTTCGATGGGGTGATGAATGCGGGGTTGAAATGATTCGAATCTGATTTGGCCTTTCAAAAAATTGCGAAATGCATAATCAGATTTTCTGTTGTATAGTAAAACATCTTTTGCGCCCAATTGAACTTCATTGGCGGGTGTGCCAAATAATTGAATGTACTTATCACGAGGAAGATGTTCGGGTAAGAAAAATTGGTAGTTTGGATATTCACCGTTTGGCTTTAGCGCCCAGGCGTTGTTGTTGATCCATTCATTCTGCACAATATTTTCATGCACTTGATTCACCCGCACATTAGCCCGGGAACCGATTGTAACAAATTTAGCGTTCCAATATTCGCCGTAGCCGTATGTCATCCCGGTTTTTGCACAGAGGGCATCCAATTCTTGCAGCCACTCTGGGTAGGGCAGGCGCAGCCCTTTCATTCGCAAGTCGAGAATTTCATCACTTAAGGTGAAACAAGTAAAAAACAAGGCAAGGGTGATAAACCCATAGCGAACCCACTGCATCCATTGAAAGGGCAGCGAGAGCAGCAGCCAGGCCAGAAACGAAAAAGGCAGCACATAAAAATTCAAAAAATACCGGCATTGCCAAATCGAATCCCATATCCCTGTAACACCAAGCACCGTCAACATCATCAAAATGGAAGATAGAAAAAAAGTAAACACATAAACAAAAGTTTTGAAAGCATGATTCGCCAATTGTTTGCGATAAACCGTATTCACAATGAGCCCAACAAATGTGAGAGTTAAAATCAAAATCAATAAAAACAAATAGAGTGATGTATGCTGAGCCAAATGCCGCTGTTCGGTGATGACTAACAAAACCGTTTCCCAAATAGAATCCAATTCATTTTGAAAGAGATAATAAGTGCGTGGGATATTCAAGAAGCCGAAGGTTTGATTGATTGTATACATCAGCTGCGCCAAACCGATTGAAATAACATTGCATAAGAAGATGTATAAACAATTCCATCCACCGGCCATGCGGCATACAAACAATACAAGCGCTGCGGTTACGATGGGCAGGGCAAATTGAGCGAAATACAAGGGATCTGAAAAAATCATAACTGCGCCCAGCAAAATGTTTACAGTGGCTTCTGATTTTGTTGGGCGGCGGGTAAGCCAGTGGTGCATCCATACAAGATTGATCATACCGTAAAACAAACAACCAGCATGAAAACTGGGCAAAAACAGAAATCCAGGCAGGCCGAAGCCATCATACATGCGTATAACGGCCATACCCAACAAAACACACGCAGTTGAGAGGGTATAAGAAATGGCCTCACCGCATTGAAAATTGTTTCCAATTTCTGCCGTGCATACGATTAGGCAGCCCCAAAACAGCAGGATATACATCGCCATGCCATAACCATAATCAGAAAACAAACGCAAAAGGGGAAACAAAATGGCCGCATCGGGAAAAAAGTAAGGGGCGGGAGTAAAATTCCATTGGGTAATATCATACCCATGCACAAACAGATCTTCATACAATGCCAGAAGGTAATAGGAATCGCTGCTTTGATTGAGTTGAAATATGACCTGCGTGATGGATAAGGTTGACAACACAAACAATCCGAACAAAACAATGCAGAAGATGGGGGCGCCGAATTGGGAGAGCAGAAATTTCATAAGTGGGATTTACTTTTGTGACTCCTGCTGTAAAGGAAGGTCTACACCAACATGATCGGGGGGAGCGTTATATACATATCTCATCACAATTCCCCAGGCCGCCAGAGCCACAAAGAATATCACCAATCCATACACAATAATTCGCATTATAGGATGTGGGTCTCGTTTTATTAAGGTGCGAATGGTTGTATATTCGGCGCTGGGATGATCTTGGGCTCGCTTGGGCGATCGTAAACCAAACATTTGGGTAACCTCAATTCTTTTTTCATTCAGTATACCGCAAAAAAGAATTCACGCGAAATTATTCGAGAGCCTTGCCGGCTTCTTCGTATTTTTCTACAAATGTCGAGCAGGCTTCTTCCAGTTTAGAAAAATAGGTGGCGTAATGCTGCATCAAATCTGTTGGGGGCAGCCGGTCGTCAAAATAGCCCGGTTTGTCAATTTCTACCAGCAGGCGCTCCAGAGCTGATTCCAATAAGCGGTATAGTTTTTGATCCGACTCCACCCCGCGGCGCTGGTTCTCAAAAGTGGCGAAGTTGATGCAATCCGGGCAGTCGATATCTTTAAATTGGTTCATCAAATCAAATGCCATCTCCCGGTTTTCATTGATAAATTCAGCGATGTCTTGAATGCTGCGCTTCAGTGCTTCTGTATCGCGCGGCAGCTTTTCAACCGGCATTTGAGTTTGAATCGCTGTTTGGCAATGTTGCTCAATCGCAGCGTTGAGACTCATGATTTCGGTACCCTGAATCTTTGCGCCGCCTTCACTGGCGTCGATGGTGTGTGCGTTCGCTTCTTGGATCAATCGCTCTAACAATTTCAGCGCCTCATAAAAATTGGGCACGGTGGGATAACGTTTGCCGTCAATTCCTTCCACCATCAAGGCTTCGACCGTATCGCTGGCTTCTCCCCGCGTGTATTGCATGCGTTTGGATTGAGTATCGAACTGCACGTTGGATACCAAGGCGGAGTTGGTAGCATGAGAATTCCCCTTTTCACTGCAAAAACACAAATCCAACCCCACGAAAATGATGGGGCTGCAGCCCATTCCATGGGCTAGATTGAATGCTGTCAGCGCCACATTGGTGCTATGCGGCATGAGATCGAATTCAGTGAGTTCAAACTCTTTTAGAAAGGCGTGCAATTGCCGGTTGCGGTTGGGCAGCCATACTTTGGGGCTTGTAAATTTCGCGGTGATTTCCGGGGGAATTTGCGGGTCAAATGCCAACACAGGAGATTCTAGATTTTGCATGCCCTCAAAGTGAGATCTGTTCAAGTCAGTAAAGTCTTTGGTCACCACAAAATGAGGATCAATGTTATGCCTTTGCAAGATGCGCAAGCTGGTATCGACCGAGAAAATCCATGCTTTGCCTATTGCGTTGGAAAGTTGATCGATATTTTTGTCTAGCGAAGGGCCCGCCGCCACGATAATGGCTGGCTGGTTTTTGCCGAGATTGTGAATGTCATGCGGCAGCCAGCATTGTGGGGCAAACCGGAGATTGCCGATGATGTTGTGCTGGGTTTGATAGCCGGTGTTGGCCATATGCTGCAGTGCGGCTTCACGCTGCGCCATGATTTGTTGGGTTTCGCGCTTAAGTTGCTCAATCACTTCAGCCGGATATATATCGGCAAACGGCATGGGTTGGATCGACAGGTCTCTGCTTAAGAGCGAAGAGAGAACACTATGGAGCGATTGATAAATCGCCCCTTCTTCACGGCCTAATACAATCTTCATTTGCCCGGCTTGGGCCAGTCGGCGCAGGTCAATATATTTCAGCGATTCTAGAAATAATTGCGGTTCCGGCTCCCAAATGATTATTCCATTGGTGTTTGCGCCGTAACGCTCTACCCATTCCAATACGGGATACCCCATCCCCCAGCCTAGAAACAATACGATACTACCGGTGGGAACCTCTACCGATTCTGCCCAACGAACCGCTTCACTAATGGGGTCATATTGGCTGTGTAATGGTTTGGCGCCGTTTGTGCTATTCACATGGACGGTTTTCATGCCGCGCTTGCCATCTGTAATGTTGAACTCCAACCCAATACCGGCAGGGATGGAATCATTTTGTATTCTTGTAGAAAGATCGGGAAAATAGCGGGCGAGAAAATTATGATTGGTTTGCAACCGTTCCTGAGTCATATAACCTGATGTCATTCACTTAAGATCAACTTGGATATCTTTTATTGGGAGGGCGAATTCGCCGCTTGAACGAGAAACCGGCTTGGCGGGAGCACGCCACAGCGCATTTTCAACCTCGCC
>CAZEZQ010000198.1:0-8133 GCA_964516245.1 uncultured bacterium
GCCCGCCGCCGCCGTGCGGGGTGGCGAAGGTTTTGTGCAGGTTGATGTGCACCACATCAAAACCCATATCACCAGGCCGGGCAATGCCGCCGATGGCGTTGAGATTGGCGCCGTCGTAATAGAGCAAAGCGCCCACATCGTGCACTGATTTGGCGATTTCGAGAATGTCTTTTTCGAACAATCCCAAGGTGTTGGGGTTGGTAAGCATCAAAGCGGCGACTTTGTCGTTTAATTTGCTCTTCAGGTCTTCGAGATCAACGCAGCCATCTGAGCCAGACTTCACTTCGACGATCTTATACCCCACCATGCTGGCAGTGGCAGGGTTGGTCCCATGTGCCGAATCGGGAACCAGCACGGTATTGCGGTCATCGTTGCGGTCGTCATGGTATTTTTTGATCATCAAAATCCCACAGAATTCCCCATGCGCCCCGGCGCACGGGTTGAGGGTCACCTGATCCATCCCCGCGATTTCAGCCAGCATGTACGAGAGTTCTTCCATCAATTCGAGGGTGCCCTGGCTGTGTTCGGCCCCGCATTGCGGGTGCAAGTTGGCATACCCAGGCAGAGCAGCCATCGAATCGCACAGTTTGGGGTTGTATTTCATGGTGCAAGAGCCCAGGGGGTAAAACCCACTGTCGATACTGAAATTCTTTCGCGAAAGTTTGGTGTAATGGCGCACCACTTCGGCCTCACTGAGCACCGGCACGCTAGGAAGTGAGTCATTCAACGCCTCTTTGGGCAAAAAATCATCTAACGATTGTTCGGGCAATACAGACTCATCAAACCAATCACGGCCTTCTACGGCTCCGTTTTTATTATGACCCATTTCAAATATAGTCGGTTCAAACGCATCAAGCGGCATAAAGATCCACCTTTCTTTTGTGGACAATTATTTTTTTGTTGTGATGCAGGCATCCTGCCTGCAAATAAATTCCATATTTGTGATACAGGCATCCTGCCTGCTTTTCTATCACGAATGCAGGCGGGGACGCCTGCGCTCCAACACTACCCTTGGCAGGCAGGATGCCCGCATCACAATTTAATTAAATCTAGCGAATATTAACTTACTGTTGCTGGTTGTTGCTTTTTTGTGCTTGATTCAACCACAGCTTTTGAGAGAATCTCCGCGTAATGTTCAATCGCTTTGGTGGTTGTTTTTTCTGTGGTGCACACCAAGAGCCCCTCTTTAGGGGTTCCCTGCTCTGGACCGATTTCGATTCCCGGCAATAAATTTTGTTCTTTAGCGATTTTCTTGAATTGGCTTACCGGGATCGGAAGTTCAATGGCGAATTCATTGAAGAAGGGTTGGTTAAACATTAAACGAATATCTTTGATTTCGCACAAACGTTGCTGCAGTTGATGGGCCTTTCTCACACTGAGTTCGGCCACGCTGCGCAGTCCTTTGGGCCCCATAAGGGCCATGTAAATGGTCGAAGCCAAGGCGCACAACGCCTGGTTGGTGCAAATGTTGGATGTCGCCTTGCTCCTTCGAATGTGCTGTTCTCGGGTTTGCAGTGTCAAAACATAACCGGTTTGCCCATCTGCGTCTTTGGTTCGTCCCACCAGGCGTCCAGGCAGTTGGCGCACGTATTTATTTTTGCACGCCACGAATCCGGCATACGGACCACCATAACTCAACGGCAAACCGATAGATTGCAAGTCGCCGATCACAATATCGGCATCCCAACTTCCAGGCGGTTTCAACAGGGAAAGCGATTGCGGATACACCGAAGCACCCAAAAGACACCCCGCGCTGTTTACGGTTTCTGAAATTTTGTCGACCGGCTCCAAAATGCCGAAATAATTCGGGTTTTGCACAAAAAACGCGGCAAACGAATCATCCAGCGTATTTTTCAGAGCATCCACATCTGTAGCGCCATCATTCATCGGAATTTCAACCAAATCGATTCCAGGCGCATGCAGATAGGTCTTCAGCACCCGCTTGTAATGGGCATTAATGCTGGAGGCAATAGCCACTTTTTCTTTCCGGGTGGCGCGGCAGGCCATCAACGCCGCTTCGGCGAGTGCAGAGGCGCCGTCATACATGGAGGCGTTTGCGACTTCCATATTGGTTAGCCGGGTAATCAGAGTTTGAAATTCGTAAATAGATTGCAGAGTCCCCTGGCTGGCTTCGGCTTGATATGGCGTATACGCCGTAGCGAAATCCCCCCGTGAAATTAACGCAGAAACAGTTTGCGGAACATAATGGTCATACGAGCCGCCCCCCAAAAAGGCGGTCATGCGAGAACCGGAATTTTTTTCCGCTGTTTCTTGCAATAATTCAGTAATTTCATATTCGGTTAGTGAAGATGGTATATTAATTTCCGGATTCTTCAGCGCTTGGGGGATCATCCGAAACAGTTCATCTTCGCTCTTTAGTCCAATGCTTTCAAGCATTTGCCGCCGTTCGACGGACGTGTGTGGAACAAAATCCATAACGTACCTCGGGCCTAACTTGATTAAAAATTTATCTTGATTATCTGTATAGGGTAAAGCCTACTCGGATTTTTCCAAGTGGGAACGGTACGCCCCGGCATCCATGAGGCTGTCAATTTCAGAAGAATCTTTGATTTCGAGCTTCAAAACCCAGCCTTTGCCGAAGGCATCTTCATTAATCAACTCAGGTTTGTCTTGCAATTCGTTGTTCACCTCGGTAACTTTCCCCGAAACGGGGGCATAAAGTTCTGCGGCAATTTTGCAAGATTCAATCACGGCGCATTCTCCACCTTTTTCCACCTCTTTCCCCACTTCGGGCAGCTCAACGAATACGATATCGGTCAATTGCTCCTGAGCGTAATCCGTAATCCCAACCGTCGCGGTGCCGCCCTCCACTTTCACCCACTCGTGCGATTCGGTGTATTTCAAGTCATCCAAAACTTTATTTTCGCTCATAGTTTTCCTTTCTATGTAGCATCATTTTTTGTGTTTAACGATTTGTTTTATTCTATGCCAACAATAGTTAAATGATTCAGAATTTTTGTATCCATTTAGCCGAATAAAAAAATTTTCCAGCCCCAACGGGGGCGCCATATGATAGCCAGGGGCAATCGCCCCTGGAAAAAAGAAACATAAAACCCCTAGCCCTGAATGGGCGAAATAAAAATGCTTTCAGATGGCTAAATGGTTACGTTCCAAAATTCCCAATCCGAAGGTCCCTCAACCGCTACTCCAATTTTCATGGAACACCCCCCAAAGCTCCCTGTTCCCATAGTTCACCCAAAGTGAAGTGTTTCTTAAAGTTCTCTATTTCTACAATGTCATTGGCATGTTTTGTCTTGGTAAATCCATCTTTTTTATCACAAAGAATAACCTGTTTGGGTTCAAGAAAATCTAAAAAATCTGGATGATGCGTCGTAAAAATTACTTGGGTCCGCTCTGAAGCATCTTTGAGAATATCAACAATGTGTTCGGATAAATGTGGATGAATTCCATTTTCCGGTTCTTCTAGAGTGATTAAACTTGATGACCGAGAAGACCATAATGTTATTACCAATATTGTTAACAGTCGAATAGTCCCATCAGAAATAGACGACGGGTTTATAGCACCACGAATTTTATCTTCCACAATTTGAAAAGCCCATTTTCCTTCAAAAGGAAGTTGTTGAGGCTTAATATCTTTAAATCCGGGTATGACACCCTTTAAGCCTTCCCTGAGTGAATCCCATTCTCCTTCTGTTTTCATATCTTTCAATTTGTGGAGTATAACAGATAAATTTTCTCCAGATCGTCCAAGTTCATCCCCGATACCTTCACTATAAGGTTCTCTAGCAATATTTGGAATTATATTAAAAAATTTCCATCTACTTATCAGGTCGCGAATAATTACACAAGGAAGAGCAAAAAAACCAGCCGTTATGGCGAGTCTTGTTGTTTCTTGTTCAGGAATAATTATTTCTTCTTTTCTGTCATTTTGTCTAAGAGGATCATCTATACGAATTTTTTTAGGACCACGATCCAAAGTAAATTGAAATTTTTTATCATTTTTTTCTAATAC
Organism: uncultured bacterium; assembly: GCA_964516245.1. Taxonomy (GTDB): domain Bacteria; phylum Hinthialibacterota; class Hinthialibacteria; order Hinthialibacterales; family Hinthialibacteraceae; genus CAZEZQ01. The sequence goes on from CAZEZQ010000198.1 coordinate 3,995, forward strand.
ACTGACCAATCTCTCTTTATCAATTCTAGGTAAAGAATTGCTTCTTAGATCTAACTCAATTTCATAGTCAAACTTCTTGATTCGATAAGTTTCCCTTTTGGATATTTGTATTTCAACATTCGTTTCAAAATTGAGTTTAATCCTCAAAGGTTTTGTTTCTTTGCGTTGAATTTGAATTTTATTTCGAACTTCTGAAATCCCACCAAAGCGGTTTACGGCAAATTGAATATCTTGAACCACCGCATCATGAACAAATTCTAAAGCATACAATATATTTGATTTACCGGAAGAATTAGCACCGATTAGACATGATAGACCACCCAAAGACAATTTTTGTGCAGGTGAACCAAAACTCTTAAACCCTTCTATTTCTAACTCAGTAATCATTAGTGTCTTTTCAATCCTTCACCCGTTTGCGAACAAACGGGGGTTTGGTGATGGTTGCAGGAACTTTTTTGCCGCGAATCTCTACGAATAGTGAGTCGGTTTTTGTGTGCCCACTCTGCACGAATCCAAGTCCGATCCCTTGCGAAAGCGTGGTTGAGAACCCCCCGCTTGAAACAGTGCCCACTTCTTGCTCTCCATCAAAAAGTTTGTAACCCTCCCGTGGAATCCCTTTTCCATCAACAACGAAACCAATTTTTCTGCGTTTGACGCCTTCTTCTTGTTGTTTTTTCAGGGCGTCTTTTCCAATAAAATCATCTTTGTCCAAATGGGTCAGCCATTTTAGGCCCGCTTCGAGTGGAGTGGTTTCTTCGTCTAATTCATGGCCATACAGGGCAAAACCCATTTCCAGCCTAAGGCTGTCGCGGCAGCCCAAACCGGCAGGTTTGGCTCCATTTTCTCTCGCTTTTTTCCAATATTCAACAACTTTTATGTTGCGATCAATAATTTCATATCCATTTTCACCGGTGTATCCCGTGCGTGAAACAATCAAATCAGAGCCCATTTCCCGGGCTGTGTAATACTCTATATCATCAATGTTGGCCCCTAATACCGAATTGACAACAACTTGAGATTCGGGACCTTGAATGGCGATCATGGCCACATCAAACGTTTTGTCTTCAAATTGAGTATCGGGAGATAAATGCTCTTGAAACCATTGGAGCAATTTTTCCCGGTTGGAGGCATTCACTACAGTTAAATAACGGTCTTGAGCCAATCGGGTCACCAAAACATCATCTTTGGCCCCGCCTTCTGGGTTGCAGACCACCGTATATTTGGTTTGGCCATCTTGAATGCCGGCAATATTAGAAACCACCAGGCGGTTTATATCTCGAAGGGCTCCCGCGCCGGAAAGAAAAAAACGGCCCATATGGCTGACGTCAAAAATAGCAGCCGATTCACGTACAATTTTGTGCTCTGCAGTGATCGATTCATAATGCAAAGGCATATCCCAACCTGCAAAATCAACCAGTTTGGCGCCCTCGGATTGGTGTATTTCGTATAGTGGCGTTTTTAATGCCATTTATGTTCCTTTCGGGTAAAGATAACTCATGCAGCCACTTGATTTTAACACGCTTTACACTTCTAAACCACCGAAAGAGAATGCTTTGAAAATCAAACAGAATCGAATGGAATAAAAATTTACGATTCTTGTTTTATGCAATTACATCAAATCAAAAAAGTTGCCAAAATAAAAAATCTAGTTATAATTATAAGTAAGGATGAAGAATCCTGAGCCTATATGAAAGGAACATTTCTTCAATGTATTTTTATTCTCGCCGAGAATAATCCCACCTATTCGTACTTCCACTCCAGAAGCACCGAATAGGAAGAAAGGGGTGGAACAATGTCTACTGAATTCGATCGTTTTTTCTTTTACCGGACCAACCAAAATTTCGAAGAGATGTTGCCTTATCTTTTGATCTTGGGAGTATTGGTTATTGCATCTATAGGAACTTGGGCTGTATATTCTGTTTATTCACAATGGCAGGCCGAAAATCTTTCTTGGAAGCGGTTTCATGTATTGGCCCGGCGCTACACGCTTAACAAACGTGAAGAAGCTTATCTCAAACAGATATTGAAAGAAAAAAAGCACAAAACCCCAAACCGTATCTTGCTCGAAGAAGACCGTTTTGAAGGAATATTCGGTCCAATAGAAACATACGGACGCAAATACGATAAGCGTTACATTCAAAAAATCCGGGATAAATTGTTTCAACATTCACTCTCGGATGGTGAAGCCGTTCGCTCGACCCATCAACTGCATCCAGGGACCCGGTTTGAATTGTGCCCGGAAAATGAAACCTACACCCTCGATTGTTATTTGGCCGATGTCGATGATAGCGGTTTGATTGTTATTATTCCCGCCGCCCACCGGCTCAGCTCAAGTATCCGCCCGAATATGTATGTCGAAGTGATTGCGAAGATCAAAGGGAGAAGGCCAGTTCAATTCAACACCAAAGTGAAATCCATTATTCCAGGACCACGCAATATGATCTTGCTGTCACATACAACGTATGTAGTGGATGTGGAGGCCTATACCAATGAATTGTGCAGCAATGTTATGAATACCCTGATGAAAATGCATTCTTCTCCAACAAAAATGCCCGCCAGCCAAACAACAAAAGGCAAAGTGGAGAAATCAAAAATACACCGGGTCAGGGTTGCGTAAGAATGCAGTCTCTCTATGATTAAAATCAGGCAAAAAGTACAATTAAGCCTTGGGTGAATTGTGCATATTGTGGTGCAGGCATCTTGCCTGCCTTGTATGTTGGTGCAGGCATCTTGCCTGCCCTGTATGTTGGTGCAGGCGAGAAGTTCGCACCACAATTCAAAACTTTTTGCCATACTGTCTATGATAATTCCGTGATTGAATCGAGTTAGACAAATCAAAGGGAGGCAATTATGCGTGAAACCAACCAATCAAGCTCCAACCTAAAACGGCGTACTTTTGTCCAATCCACCCTGGCGGGAACCGGCTTTATGATTCTTAAGCCACAGTCAATTTACGGCGCTCCCGCCAATTCGGCTCTGCAGCTGGGAGTGATTGGTTGTGGGGGCAGGGGAAATTACGATACCAGTGAATTTCTTCGCAATACCAATACACGAGTAACGGCAATCGCCGATTTCTTTCAAGACCGCTTAGAGAGCACCAAAGAGAATTTTGACAAACGGATGGAAGCCCGCGGCCTTCCAAAAATTGAGCCCTCCCGCGTGTTCCAGGGGATGAATGCCTATCAAGACCTTCTTGAAACCGATGTGGACATGGTTCTGATCACAAGCCCTCCCTATTTTCATCCCACTCATTTTATGGCGGCAGTAGAGAGCGGCAAACATATTTATATGGAAAAGCCGGTCGGTGTTGATGTCGTGGGCGCGAAAAAAGTGCTTGAAGCTGGCAAAAAGGCAAAGGAAAAGGGAAAGCAAAGCTGCATGATCGGCTTTCAAATTCGCTTCAGCGAAGCGTTTGAGGGTGTGGTGAAACGGGTGCACGAAGGGGCTATCGGCGAAATTGTGTGCGGCCAGGTGTATTATCACTCCGGCGCCTTAAGCCCGCGTGACGATCCCAAATACAGCGAAGTGGAAAACCGGCTGCGCAATTGGGTGTTCGATCAGAAACTTTCTGGAGACATTATCGTCGAACAGAATGTCCATGTTTTGGATGTAGGCAATTGGTATTTACAAAACCATCCGATCCAAGCGGTGGGCAAAGGTGGCCAAAAAGCGCGTTTCATTGGCGATTGCTATGATCATTTTGTAGTCACATATACCTATCCCGGCGATCTTTTAATCGATTTTGCATCCACTCAGTTTTTGAAAGGATGGAGCGATTGCCGCGAACGGATGTTTGGCACTCAAGGCACCGCCGATACTCCATACGGCGGTTACCCGCAAATTAATGGGAAAACCGAGTGGAAAGCGGATACCAATTCGCCATTGAATGGCACGGTAGCGCGCAAAGTACGGCATTTTGAAGAAAGCATACGCAGTGGAAATTATGTCAACGAAGTAGAACAGGGAGTCACGACCACATTGACGGGTATTTTAGGCCGAATGGCCGCTTATGAACAACGTTTAGTCACTTGGGATGAAATGATGAAATCAGATTTGAATTACGAGGTAGATTTGAAATTATAAAGACGATTCGGCAAAAAGTCATTTTTGGAGCGCAGGTCATAGACGCGCCTTGGTGG
>CAZEZQ010000199.1:0-8122 GCA_964516245.1 uncultured bacterium
CGCTTTGCTGAAATCATTGGATGTCCAGCCGAAGAACTTTTCGCCGCCGCCAAGAAGATTCCCAATGAAGTAGGCGACACATTGAGCAACCAACCGGAGGCGCTCCGATTTTTGAAAGAGGCGCTTGAGATGAAACTATCTCAAGATGAATGGGAATCGCTTACCGAAAATCTAAAAGGCTTACGGTCACGCATGGATGATGAGAAGGGGTTATGAATCTATCGTATTCCTACTCAAGAAGAGAGACGTTGGAAAGGTGCCCACGGCAATATTTCTACGATTATTACGCCCATGCTGAAGGTGTGCCATTCGATGACGATCTAAAAGCCGAAATCATTGAATTGCGAAAATTTAAATCCGGGAAAGGCTTATAAATATACACAACCTTTGCATGAAGTTGATAATGAATTGCGGATGAGGCACGACATTGATATGCGTGGATTCAAGTAAGCAAGAAAAGGGGAAAAAACCATGAGCGATAAGTGGATATACTTTCAAAGTTATATGAATGATTTGAATCTTATTGAGGCCATCAATGAGTTGATCATCAACTTGAAACTTAGCATAGTTGATGAAAGACACTCATTCGATGTTGAAAAGAACCTTGATTTTTGCAAGACAATTTGCGAATTTTTGGGAGTAATTAAGAAGAAACAAACTTCTTCACCTCTTGGCTTAACAGGAATGAATCCAAGAATCAATTCATTAATTGATGACATTAGCAAGAATGAGCAAAACCTTGCATTAAACACCGATGAAATAATCACAATATTAAAAAGTATTATGGATGGAAATATCACCCTTGAAAAGAAAAAGACCTTGATTGAACAATTGTCTAGTTTGCGCGATACAATTTCAAGCCATCAAAACACGGAGACAAATGAGTTGTTCAGGTCATTTTAATGTATACGGAACTGAATAGACAGTATAAATGCTATCTTTTTCAGATAGAAAACACCTTGGAATCACTAAATCAGATAAGTACCCAATCTGAAATAGAAGGATTTCGTCAGCATTTAATTTTTGTTTACAATAAATTGAGAGAGCGCACACTTTCTAAAATAGAAATTTTGGATTTGAAGCATGATTCACTATTGCCCGATTTGATCAATAATGCATATTGGCTATCAGAAAAATTACATCAATACAATTCATGTTATTTGCCGACTCTGTATAGGATAAATGATGATGATAAAGTTGTACTCAAAGTCATAAACTGGCTTCACAATAGTAATCAAGTTACGAATAAGCATCCGTTTACTATTTCAGATGATTCCTTTTTAATTTATCCAAATTCTAAATTGCCTATCAAATATTGCTTGCCACATTACTCAAGCAGCCAACTTCTGTATCTACCACTCTTATTCCATGAATATGGCCATTTGCTTTTCGATTATAAGCAAATTGAGTTAAATGATTTGGTGAAAGAGTTTCAGGAATATGTTTATTATCAGTTATCACCAAAAACAATTCGCAATTTGTCTAACGAAACCTTTATCAATCAAGAACGGTATTTAATTGCAAATTTATGGGCACCTTGGTTGCAGGAATTGTTTTGCGATATTATTGGTTTCATCATTGGAGGGTTATATTTTGTTAACGCATTTCAGCTTTTCTTTTTGCTGAATTCGGCGTCCTCATATTATAAATCGAGGGAAAAACTTATTAACCCACGATCTACCCACCCTATCCCATGGCTTAGAGCAAAAACTTTGGCACGGTATATGGAGCGCAATGGTCTAACCACAAACGCAAATGAACTACTGGAAATATGGGGAAATTTTGCTCAAATCCAAAGCATCAATGAAGATTATCATGGTACATGGAAGAATTCATTTATTCCAAAAATGGATGAAATTATTGATTGCATGATTGAGGAAGTACAACCCCTGAAATTTGATCAATTAAGCATGCAGATTGATGATGTTAATCAAATAAATAATCCTATCGATTTGCTTAATCTTGCATGGAAAAAGTTTATGGAAGAACCCGAAGATTTCATGCAATGGGAGAAAGACGCGATAAAAATATACTCACAAGAAGAAAGTTAAAAAAATCCCTTATATTACAGCAGTTGTAGCCAACATTAAAAAAGCATGAATCTCATGATAATCTTTATTAAATTCGAACAAATGAGTATTAAGGAAAGATTGTAGCCTACAATCCTTAATCGACTTTTCTATCTACCACACCTTGCAGCTTTTATCCTGTCCTTTAATATGAAGATCCGGCAAAAAGTCCGATCCAGAAAACAATTGCACAATATATAGTAACGAAGACATCCAATGCGCACTATATGTTGTTACAGGCGAGGACGCCTGCGCTCCAAAAAAGACTTTTTGCTGAATCGTCTTTAACATGGGAGAAACTTTAATGGAGGAGGGATTTAATCATGAGATATCAAACATTTATGTACTCACTGATCTTGTTTGGAGTTTTGAGTGGTTTTGTTTTTTCAACGCCGGCGGCTGATTTCAACAGTTCATTTCCTAAAATCGAGCGTACTTGGGTTGGGCCGGAGTATTGGACCAACCGGCTGCAAGATTGGAAGATTCAAGGGGGGCGGTTGCATTGCCTGATTAGCGCCCCTAACCGCAGCGCTCATTTGTTGACTCATCAGTTAAGCGATGAACCGGGGGCGTTTGAAATGCGGGTGCAGCTTGGGACTACGGTTCCCGCCGAGTCCCGCGCTGATGGTTGGGCCGGGTTTCGCATTGGGGCGCAAGGGCCGTTTGGGGACTATCGCGATAACGCTGTGTTCGGCCAGGGATTGCATGCGGGGATTACTACCGATGGTTATCTGTTCATTCGTAATGAAAATAACCGGTCTGCAACCAAAGTCGATTCATTGCAAACTGTGGAGTTGCGTTTGTATTGCCGGCCTTCTGGTGATGCCTATGAGATGCAGTTGAGTGCGCATCATGCCAATAGCGGAATACCGGTCACAGAGGTTCGTACAGCCGGCATTCAAGCTCATGAACTGGTGGGCAACCTGGCTTTGGTTTCTGCCAAGCACAATTTCAACAACAAAAGCAATCCAGGTGAAGCCCGGTTTTGGTTTGCCGATTGGCAGGTTTCGGGCGAGAAGGTCGAACATTATCCATCGCATGCGTTTGGTCCGGTATTGTTCAATCAATACACGCTCAGCAACGATATTATGAAGATGACCGCCCAGATGCCGCCGATTGGGGAACAGGATTCGCAATCGGTGCGGCTGCAAATCCAACAAAATGGGGGATGGGAAACCATTGCGGAAGAGGCTATCGATGCAATGGCGCGCACTGCGACGTTTCGCATTGAGAATTGGAACTCGGATGATGATGTTTCTTACCGGCTGGCCTATTCTTTGGTGGAAGGAGATGGACAGACGAACGAGAATTATTACACCGGGACCATCCGCCATGAGCCGCTTGAGAAAGATCCATTGGTGGTGGCGGGATTCACCGGCAACACTGACTACGGTTTCCCCAACACTGAAATTGTGGCACATCTCAAAGTGCACCAGCCTGATATGCTGGTATTTACCGGCGATCAACTTTATGAAGGCGTAGGCGGATTCGGCGTGCAGCGGCGGCCAATCGATAAAGCTACTTTGGATTACCTGCGTAAGTGGTATCTGTTCGGTTGGTCGTTCGGTGAATTGATGAAAGACCGGCCTACGGTATGCCTGCCGGATGACCATGACGTGTATCACGGCAACATCTGGGGGATGGCGGGAAAAAAGGCCGAAGGTGAAGGCAAACCCGGCCAGGATAGCGGGGGTTACAAGATGCCAGCGAACTGGGTCAATATGGTGCAGCGCACGCAAATCAGCCATTTGCCTGACCCTTACGACCCCACGCCTGTGTTGCAGGGTATTGGCGTGTATTACTGCAATATGGATTATGCGGGCATCAGTTTCGCCATTATCGAAGACCGCAAATTCAAATCATCGCCGTCGGTCTTACTGCCTGAAGGCAATGTAGTGAACGGCTGGGCGCTCAACAAAGAGTTTGACGCGGAAGCCGAAGCGGATGTGCCGGGAGCGGTGCTTCTAGGCCAGCGCCAGCTCGATTTTCTCGATCAGTGGGTGGATGATTGGAATCAAGACATTTGGATGAAAACCGTAATTTCGCAGACCATTTTCGCCAATGTCGCCACACTGCCCAAGAGCGCAGTGGATGATGATGTTGTGCCCGGCTTGCGCATATTGCATAAGGGAGAATATGCGGAGAATGATGTGAAGGTGGCCGATATGGATTCCAACAGTTGGCCACAGACTCCACGAAACAAAGCCCTGCGCATTATTCGCAAGGCGTTTGCGTTTCATCTGGCGGGTGACCAGCATTTGGGCAGCACCATTCAATATGGGGTGGATGAATATCACGATGCCCCCTTCGCCTTTTGTGTGCCCGCGGTGGCCAATTTGTGGCCGCGGCGTTGGTATCCATCGGAACCGGGCAAAGACCGTGAACCGGGGTCGCCCAAATACTCGGGAGATTTTGAAGACGGCTTTGGCAACAAGATGACGGTGCATGCGGTATCCAACCCATACTACAGCGGCAAAAAGCCCTCGATTTTGTATGACCGCGCTACTGGCTATGGCATTGTGAAATTCAGCAAGAGCGACCGAACGATCACGATGGAGTGCTGGCCGCGCTATGCCGATCCAAGCGATCCATCCGGAGAGGGGCAATACAAAGGCTGGCCCATCACCATTCATCAGATGGAAAACTACAATGGCGAACCGTATGGGTATCTGCCACGGATTGAAGTAGAGGGGATGGAGAATCCATTGGTCCAAATCATTGATGAGAGCAAGGGGGAGAGCGTTTACACGATTCGTATACAAGGCAACGCGTTCCGCCCCAAGGTGTTTGAAAACGGGAATTATACTGTGAAAGTCGGTGAGTTTGAGACGGGTGAGGTGAAAGAAATTACGGGAGTGAAGCCAGCCAAAAGTATTGATGTGGAACCGATACAGGTTCGGTTTTGATTGTTTTCAGGAGTGAAGGATACTCTATAGCGGGAGAGAAGGAGAAATTCTCTCCCGTTTTTTATTCTGTTGTTATTTGGCTTAAGTCAATCATATGTAGTGGTAGACATTTCAAATTGCGATAATGTGGATCAGTGGTAACAAAAAGTTCACATTCATAATGAACAGCGAATGCGACATGGATTGCATCCATGGCTTTGAGGTTTTCAGTTTGCGCTATCGTTAATGCACGACTAAATATTTCTATAAATGTGGTTAATATAAGTGTACCTGAAAAAGCTTCATTATACGCTTCAACAAGAATATGATTTTGTTGACGTTTTGGTTTTAAGAGCACTTCAAGTAAAACCGATTCAGAAATTGCTAGGTTCCACTCATTATCTTCTAAGAAAATTAATTCTTTATCAACAGCCCAACTGTATGAATGTAACCCCTCAAATAAGGCTATCCATACAGAAGAATCAACGTATGCAACTTTCATAAAAACTATCCTCTTAATTCGTGTAAATCATGAAGGATTTCTTCGTGTGTACGTCGCGGATAATCTACATCCTTGACTTTATCCAACGCTTTTCTTATTTGTGACCATTTGCCTTTTCCTTCATTAATCACTTGCGGTTTGGTCAAAAGAGAAATTGTATCACCGGGTTTTATTTCTGGGGATTTGATTCGAAGGTTTCCATCTTCTGCTACTTCAATCTGGATATGGTTCATGATATTTTCCAACTTTCTGCTTATTGCTACCTTCTAATTTCACTATTTCGAGTTTTGTTTTAATTGAAAGCTGTATTTTTTCCGTATCTTTTCCAAATCGCTTTTTTGTTTGGCAGGATTCTCCATATATTCTTGAGACAAACCATCCCTGATCGATCTCATCATTGCGACAGCATCGAAATTTTTAATTCCTGTTTTGTTATTCATCAATCATCTCCCTTTGTGGCCTGATATCGATTATTGGATATCCATATTTTAAGGTGTGGGTGGACGGTATACGTCCACCCAATTGATTGACTCTTACGCCTTCTTCAATTCTTCCGCGTGGGTTTGGATTTTGTTTACGGCTTCGGCCATTTGGTCCATGTCGCTTTTTGGGCCGAGCAGCATGGTTTGATAAAACCAAACCGCTTCTTCATTGCAGAGACGGTCGTTTTCAGGCAAGTGATTGTTTTTGAAGTAGTTGTCGAGATACTCTTTGCCGTAGATTTTTTGGTAGCCTTTGGAATAAAGGGTTTCTTTCAAAAACGGTTCTTTGTTAAGGGGTGAATATCCGTTGCCACAAGAAATGCCTTCATCCCGCATGGCTTGGATGAACTTGGAACGCGTCAATCCTGCAAAATGTTCAGGATCGCAGCGGAACATATACAAATGGTAGGCGCTTTGGGTGACGCCATCGTACCATTTGGCCGGTTCAATGCCGGGGATTTCATTGAAGAGTTCGGTCAAATAGGCGGCGTTTTCGCTGCGGGTTCGGCTTTGTTCTTCCACGCGGGTCATTTGTTCGAGCAAGAGTGCGGCTTGGAATTCGGTCATGCGGGCGTTGACGCCGTTATGGATGTATTGAAAACCGTAGGTGTTCTTGCGCTCGCGCCCGTTGCTGTGGAAAGAATAGCAGCGGTCCATGAGAGATTCGTCATTGCAGAGGATTGAGCCGCCTTCGCCGCCGCTGAGGTTTTTGGTCACTTGAAAACTGAAGCAACCGGTATCGCCCAGCGTACCTACCTTTTTGCCCCGCCATTCGGCGAGATGGGCTTGGCAGGCGTCTTCTATTACTGGAAGATTATGCTTTTTGCCGATCTTCAAAATGGTATCCAAATCAGCCGGATAGCCGCCGATGTGCACCGGCAGGATGCAGCTGGTGCGTTCGGTAATTAAATCTTCAATTTTGTTGGCGTCGAGTTGAAAGGTTTCACGGTCGGTGTCGACAAAAATGGGGATGGCATGCTGCAGCAAGATGACGTTCACGGTCGCCACAAAGGTATAGGGTGAAACCAACACTTCGTCTCCCGGTCCTACATTCAGCGCATTTAATGACACATAAAGGGAAGTGGTTCCACTTGAGCACGCCAGGCATTCGTTGGCTCCCATCATTTTGGCGTATTCTTTTTCGAAGGTTTTGGCATACTCGCCATCCAACCGGCACCAGCCGCGTTTTTCGAGAACATCTTTCCAGGTTTTGCGGTCGTTTTGTTTGATTTTGGGCCAATCGGTATAGCCTTTTTTGCGCACCGGTGTTCCACCCAAGGCCGCGGGTTTGTCCGCTTTTTTGGCAAAGGCATAGGGGGCCGTTGCCACTGATAACGCTGCCGCGCTTACTGCCGAGTTTCGCAAAAATGTTCTACGTTTTTGTTGGGTTCCCATAATACCACCTCCCCGATATATTTTGATTTTTTTTAAGATGATCCAACTCTATGCCTTTTCTTGGAGCGCAGGCGTCCCGCTTGCTTAAAATAATGTTGCAAGCGGCATACCTGCGCTTGTATTTCTTGCAGGCGTGATGCCTGCCGATTGTATTTCTTGCAGGCGGCATACTTACGATTGTATTTCTTGCAGGCGGCATACCTACGATTGTATTTCTTGCAGGCGGCATACCTACGATTGTATTTCTTGCAGGCGAGGACGCCTGCGCTCCAAAGGATAATAACATATAATACTCGATATTGATGGAGCATCATTTTCATCTCTACCATACAAAATTTTCTACGAATCGCATACGCTAGTCTATAGGATTTATACAGGATATTTACTTCACCCCTAAGTTGTGGGAGGTTGGGATGCAATGTCAATAACTTAAGACCATCTCGGAATGTTGAATCGGGAGGGCGAATCTCCTGATGAGCCGCTTGAACAAGAATCCGGCTCGGCGGGAGCACGCCAAGGCGCATTTTCAACCTCGCCCTAATAGATAAATCTTTTAAGTTGATGATATTGCACCCTTACCCTCCACAATCTTGGCTGATCTTTACCCACAAAATTTGAACTTTGTAGTTCCCCCCTTATTAGTGGGGGGAAGGGGGGATCTGGCTTTTCTCAATCCGCCGAATCCCCCCAGCACCTGCGGTGCTTACTCCCCTTAATAAGGGGGGCAAAAAACGTTCCTCAAACTTGTGGGTAAAGATCAGCCAATCTTGGGGAGGGAAACCAGGCTGA
>CAZEZQ010000200.1:0-8115 GCA_964516245.1 uncultured bacterium
ATTGATGATGAAATCATTGAGGAAAGCCTGAAATTAAAACCTGTTTTAATTTCCATTGATTCCCCTCTATCACTCCCTCAGGGAAGACATAGTGTATCAGACAACGATCCCAATCGAGATTTTGGAATCACACGATATTGTGAAAGATTGCTTAAGAAACGTGGAGTAAACGTATATCCCTGTTTAATCCCCAGTATGCAAAAGTTAACAGAACGCGGCATTCGATTAGCGCAAAAGTTCCGTGAATTAGGGATACCAGTTATTGAAAGTTACCCTGGAGCGGCACAAGATATTTTAAATATACCAAGGAAACGGGCTGGGCTTGAATTTTTATCCAAAGGTCTTGAAAATTTTGGTTTAACAGGAGAATTTATTGAGAAAAAACTTTGTCATGATGAATTGGATGCAATTACTTCAGCGTTAGTAGGTGTGTTTTTCTGGTCTGGAAATTATGAGGCAATTGGCAATTCTGATGAGGATTATTTAATTATCCCTGAGATTCAGAAGTACTTTAATGATTGGGGGAAACGTTTGGTGATTGGGGTAAGTGGTCAAATTGCATCTGGCAAAACTTTTGTTGGAGAATATCTAAAATCAAAAGGATTTGCTTATGCACGATTTAGCCAAATTGTTGAAGAAGAAGCACAAAAACGGAACCTGCCGATAAATAGAAAAACGCTTCAAGAAGTCGGGGCTGATATTCACAATACATTCGGTCAAAGGTGGCTATGTAAAAGATTAGTCAATCGTCTCCCTGCTAGCGGAAATATTGTAATAGACGGTTTGCGCTTTCCTGAAGATCACTCATTTCTTGTTGAACAATATGGGCCGAATTTTGTTCATATCCATTTAGAAGCCCAAGAACATGCAAGAGAATCTCATTATATGAAAAGAGAGTCTACCAATGAGAAAATTATTCATCTTGATTCAATAAATAAAAAAGATACTGAATTGCAGATCACTAAATTAAAAGATCTTGCCCACCATGTAATCGTAAATGATTACAATGAGATGAATCTTATTCGAACATTGGAACGGATTATTGAAAACAACAATAGTAAGGAACAACAATGCCAATCACAATAGTCGTTGGCGGCCAATATGGCTCGGAAGGCAAAGGCAAAGTTTGCTCATACTTGGCTGAAAAAGAACATGCAGACATCATGGTCCGTTGTGGGGGCTCCAATTCCGGCCACACCGTAATTCATAATGATAAGCCTGTGATTTTTCGACACTTGGCTTCTGGCGCATTAAACACAAATTGTCGTTTGTTAATCCCTGCTGGTGCTTATGTTGATGTGAAAGTAATAATGAATGAAATTGAATCCCACAACATCGATCACTCAAGAATTGGAATTGATGCTAATACAGTCGTTATCAAAGATGAATATATACATCAAGAAAAAGATTCGGGTTTAAGGGATAGAATTGGTTCTACACTCTCAGGCACGGGGGCCGCCGTATCGGCAAGAATCAATCGAGAAGATTCGGTAATCTTAGCGAAAGACCATAAAGAATTAAAGAATTTTGTAACAAATGTTGCTGAAGAGGTAATTCAATCTAATCATGATGGCAAGAAGATAATAATTGAAGGCACACAAGGGTTTGGCCTTTCAGTTTACCATTCCCCTCATTATCCATTTACTACGAGTCGTGATACAACAGCGAGTGGCTTCGCAAGCGAAGTAGGTATAAGCCCTTTGGATGTTGATGAAGTTGTAATGGTAATTCGTGCTTTTCCCATTCGTGTTGCCGGGAATTCAGGACCGTTGGTGAATGAAACAAGCTGGGAACAAATAACGGAAAATGCTAATGCCACATGTAAAATAGAAGAAAGAACAAGTGTCACGAATAAGATACGGCGAGTGGGTACATTTGATCATAATATAGTTATAAAAGCAATAATTTACAATAAACCAACAAAGATTTTTTTAAATCATTTAGATTATCTTGATTCATCTGTTTTTAGTAGATCCCAAAAGATTCACGAATCACAAATTGTTAATAATTTTCTATATAAAATTAATATTTTATTAGATACACCTATTAATTTTATTGGTTTTGGACCAAAAAATAATAACATCGCAAATACTACAAAATTTCATTCAACTGAATTATTTGAGGTTCAACAATGAGCACGAAAAGATTTGATGACTATTTGCTATATAAAGGTAAGAATTTATGGATTGATCCTGTATCAAATGAATCTGACAGATATGGTGTATTGTTATCAGATCAGATTGCCTATTATGCACGAAAAGATATATGTAAACTTATTTATCCTTTTGATAAAAATGAGTTACGTCCTGCGTCTTACACATTGCATGTTGGAAATAGGTTCTACAAAAACGAAAACGAAAAACCACTTAACAATGGTGAAGAAGTAATTATTAAACCTAATGATTTGGTATTTATTAGATCAAAAGAATTTTTTAATATACCTTATTACATGATAGGCAGATACAGTTTAAGAGTTCATAATGTTTATCGAGGTTTAGTACTGGATAATGGTTTACATATCGATCCTGGCTATCATGGTTTTATAAATGTCCCAATCTATAATTTTACAAATGAAGAAAAACGATACAAAAAAGGGGAAAAACTTTTATCAATAGAGTTTATTAGAACCACGAGATTTGATTCACTATCAAAAATTGTGGAGGACAAAGAGGAAAACTGGATTGAAAAAACAATTATAAGTAATTATGGCGAATACATTCTTTTCCAAAATAATAAATGTGATTTATACAAAGATAAATATATTAGAGATTATTTTTATAAAGATGAAGATGGAAATCCAATTGACAAAAATAATAGTGCTTTAATCGAATTACGTAGTCAAATTGAATCAAATATACAAGATGTTAAACAATATCAAGAAAATACAGATAATAATCTACAAACATTTCGCAACCAAATTAATCGTAAAACAAACTGGCAATGGGGAGCAATAGCAACATTTATAGTATCATTAATATTAGCATTTTATAATACTACTTGGCTAAATAGATCAGATATTTCAATGAATGCTGCTGAAATAAAAACTCTGAGACCAATATTATCAGAAATACAAAATAATATTGATAAGATAGGAGACGATATTTCTTCTTTAAATAATTACAAGAAAGAAAATATTAAAAAAATTGAATTAATCGATTCAAGATTAGGTGTTGCAGAAAAACATATCAAAAACTCAACACGTTAGTTACTGGTATTATGATAACTATTGAAGGTTGTATAGCATCAGGCAAAACCACCATTGCTCAACAATTATCAAATCAATTTGATTCAAAACTTCTATTAGAAAAATTTGAGTCAAATCCATTCCTAGACAAATTTTACCAGAACCCCATCAAATATGCTATAGAAACGGAATTGGCTTTTTTGCTTATACATTATCATCAATTAAAAGATGTTCATAATAATAACCCAAATCAAATTGTAATTTCAGACTTTTACATCAAAAAAGACTTATTATTTGCAAAATTAAATCTCAAAAATGAAGAATATCAAACATTCAAGAGTCTTTATGACTTTCTTTCAGAGCAATTACCAGAACCAGAAATTGTTATTTGCCTACATACCTCGGATTCATTGATTCTTGATCGTATCAAGCAGAGAAACCGTGAATCTGAACAAAACATTAATACTGATTATTTCGTGAAACTGAATCACGCCTATGAGCAGTTTTTTGATGAAATCACCTGTCAAAAAATACACCTAGATATGGATAATAATGATTTTCTAACGGACAAATCCCGCATCGAATGGTTAGTGAATCAGGTGAAGAAATATATTTAGTACTGATTTGTATATTCTTACATATGGTGCAGCCCATGCCCGGTTCTTGATTTGCTTGCCCGTTGATCCCAGATGAAATAGTTGCGGTTGGTTGTCATTACTTTTTCGAGTGATGCGACTGGATACGATTTGCCCAAATTTACCGGGGCGGTTTCCGGGTCGATCTCCACGTTTTTTGTCCCTTTTTTTGTTCGCATAATCACCAAATCCAGCGGTAGTGTTTCGTAACTGGCTGCCGGGCCCATTTGTTTGGCGATTCGCTTTACTTGATCCAGCGCCAAGGGCAGATCGTGGCTGTTGCCGTATTTGGTGCCTTTGATGGGTCCCATTACATACACTGCGCAACGGTAATTGTAATCTGAATCTCTGTTGCGCATCGCCAATTCTTTGATCGAGATATCCGCCCCTTTGGGAACCGAACCTCCCATAGCTGGCGCCCGAATGACCAATCGTTCGAGATTGCGGGTGAGTTGTTTGATTTGATCGTCAGTGGGTTTTCGCCGGGGATCGAAATTCCACAAATCTTCTGTCTTTGTATACCCTCCCTGGCGACTGGGCCGAGGCGCTGGAAACAATAACTGATAGGATTTGCGGAGGGTTAACCCAATCAGATAAAACCCTATGAAGGTGATCAGCAAGCCTGTGGCAAAAAATAGAAAGAATCCCATTACTGGATTGGTGCGCATGAGGGGATCAACATGCTTACGAAGAAATGCTTGAATGAATGACCCTAAGCGGTCTAACTGGGTATTCACCCACCTTGCCTGGCGGTCAAACCAATTGCTCAGGGCCTCACCCGTATTGTCTGCCGCACGCGCGACATTGTGCAATTGAAGAGCATAATAGGGAGAAAAAGCGCGGGAAAACCTCATTTCATTCATATAATTGAAATATCCTGAAAACATATACAAACTCAATCCCAACCCTACAATGAGTATGGTTTTCAGGCCAATGAATTCTAAAATCAGCTGAAATTCAGATTTGTGAGGCCGTTGCGGCGGTAGTTTGTGAGCCATTTCTAACGATTGCCTTATGTATTACGAATGATAACATTCTATGAATAATGCTAGGTGAAAGAATCAAAAAATAGAAGCAATTTTTTTGGATCAGTTGAAACCTTATTCGTTATTGTTTAATAATTTTACCATCCCGAGCGGAAGATCAAGTGCAATCGACCATGAATTGAGTGTATGCTATGGCCTCTGTTGGTATAATCATCCCGGCCCATAACGAAGAAAAACGAATACAATCTTGCCTTCAAAGCCTTGTTCCATTTCAGCGCCAAGGAGACTTAATTGTAGTTGTTGACGCCAGTTCGACCGACCGCACCGGCCAACTTTCACAGTCTTGTGGTGCGCTGGTGATCACATCCCAAATCAAATCACGCGGGCTTGCCGTGGCGCTAGGAGTAAAAGAAATACTTTCAATGAATCCAGAATGTTCGGCCGTCGTGATTGCTCATGCCGATATGATTTTTGACCCCAAATCCAGGCATAAGTTACTTCAAGCACTAAATTCAACTTCGGCTTGCTGCGGCGGCGCGTTTGGGCATCGCATTGATTCACCCAAGTGGATATTTCGCTTGATCGAACAGGGGAATATGTTTCGCGCATACTGGCTGCAAATGCCTTATGGAGACCAGGCTCAGTTTTTCCGGCCGGATTGCATTGAACTGGCAGGTGGTTTTCCCCAGCAAGATTGGCTGGAAGATGTCGAACTTTCACTGCGGCTTAGACGAACAGGGAAATTAGCTTATTTGAGTTGTCCTGTCTTGATCCCGGCTCGGCATTGGAGAAATGGAGTATTACGCACTACCTTTTCGAATTGGTTAACGGTGTTGCGGTATTTGGCCTTTCGACCCAAAACCGCATCGCAATTGGAAGGTTCATTATAAACATACTGTTGAACTTGCTGGGAAGTTCGGCCATCGATATGAACCGTATTCATCACTACCACGGTTTGTTCCCGCTCCCGAAATTATCCTACTGAAAACCCTGCTGCGCTTCTTGAAGAAATACCAAGCCGTGACACAATTTCTCACCAGTGAGGTGACACCATGCCTGAAATATACACTCAAGACGCCCCCATTGAGGTAAGCGTCGTTATCCCCTGCTTTAATGAAGAAAACGCCATACAGCAAGTGATAAACGATGTCCGTTCGGCCATGAATCAAACAGAATATTCCTATGAAATTTTGATTGTGGACGATTGTTCAACTGATTCAACAGCTTCACGGGCGGAAGAAAGTAATGTTCGTGTGATTCGGCGCAAGCGAAATGGAGGGTCAGGCGCATCCCGCAAAACCGGGATTATCGCGGCACGCGGCGAAATCATTGCCATGCTCGATGCCGACGGCACCTACACGGCCGCCGACCTCCCCCAAATGCTGGATCACTTTCCTGAGTGGGATCAAGTGAATGGGGCTCGAACCAGTGAAGAAGGGACTATGAAACTGTTTCGCGTGCCTGCCAAATGGTTTATTCGCCAATTGGCAATCTATCTTTCTGGCGTTTATATTCCTGACCTGAACACTGGCCTGAAAGCATTCAAACGAAGCGTGATGTTGAAATATCTGTGGGTAATGCCGGACGGTTTTTCTTGCGTTACCACCATGACTCTCGCTTTTCTTTGCAATGGCTACGCGGTCACCTGGATCCCTACCCAATATCACAAACGCATCGGCTCATCCAAATTCCATCCGATTAAAGACACCAGCAAATATCTCAGTACAGTTGTGCGTATGGTAATGTATTTCAACCCCTTACGCATATTTATGCCGATGAGTTTGATTCTTATCCTTGCTGGAATTGTTCGAGCGTTCTACGATGTATTCAGGTTGGGTTGGGAACTGCAAGAATCGAATATTTTATTAATTTTAGGTGGTATACTGATTGGAGTCATGGGCCTTTTGGCTGATTTGATTGTTGCGCAGGGGCGTGCGCGGGACCTATAATTGATAAATATTATAATATTTACAGATTGTCAATAAGGAATCATAAAAACGTATTTCCCTGAATACTGGCCTATTCGTTCCACTTGGATTTAGATTTTCCTTGCGTAGAGTCGTAAATTATGTCATAATCGCTATCTGTGATTGAGAAAATGGCTTGACCGCTTTGGGAAAAGAAGACCACTTCGATGTAATAAATCGCCCAATACGAAATTTTTTGCTCAAAATCACGTGACAAATCCACAAAGTTGACTTAATCTGTATAGATAGTAACTCAAAGACGTGAATATGATTATAATTTTGAGGGTCCCCTATCTTTGGTTTGTGCTAAAAAACCAGGAGGGCAGGCATCTAAAAGGAGAGTATCAATATGAAAACTGTTGTGCTGATTCCCCCCAGCAAACATAGCAAAAATGTCGCGCGTGATTTGGTTTATGGATGCTGGTGCAAAGGCAAGCGTATTGCAGGGATACAATTCCCCCCCGTTTCTCAATGTCTGGTTTCCACTGTAATTCAAGAAGCGGGCCACGACACCAAATTACTTGATGGGGCGGGCATGATGCTCACCATCGATGATCTTAAAGAAGAATTCGCCCAAGAGAAATATGACGTGTGTGTGATGCTGACATCGACCATGACCGTAGTCGAAGATGCGGAAATTCTCAGTGACTTGCAAGGCGATAATCCCGGCATGAAGACCATAATGTCTGGCTCGCAAGCCACTTTTATGCCCCAAGCCACGCTCTCGCGCAAGGGTGTGGATTTCATCGTTCAACGCGAACAAGAGTGGATTATCCGCGATTTGATCAATGCGCTCGAGCAGGGCGGTGAAGCTTACAAAGATGTGAAAGGGATCGGATACAAAGATGGTGATGGCAATATTGTGATTAACCCATACGCCGAGTTGATCCGCAATTTGGACGACCTCCCCTTTGCCGACCGCACCATGCTGCCATCAAACATTGAATACTTTAACCCGATCATCAAACGGATGCCCTTTACCACCATGTTTACCACCCGCGGCTGTACTGCCAAATGCACTTATTGCACATCACCGGTGTTTTACGGCGATAAGGTGCGCTTTCGCAGCGCCGAAAAAGTGGTGGAAGAGATGGAAATGTGCCAGAACCAGGGCTACAAAGAAATCTTTTTTCGCGATGACCTCTTCACCGCCTCGAAAAAACGGGTGATGGAAATATGCCGCTTGATCAAAGAAAAAGGCATCGACATGACATGGATTTGCAGTTCGCGGGTGAACAACGTCGACCCTGAAATGCTGCAAACCATGAAAGACGCCGGGTGCCACATGATTCGTTTTGGCGTCGAATCGGGCTCGCAAGAAATTCTCGACAACGTTCGCAAAG
>CAZEZQ010000201.1:0-8114 GCA_964516245.1 uncultured bacterium
CAAGGTTCTAATTGGTTATGCATACTTTTCGTTGGTGGGCTGAAGCCCACCCTACACTTTGTGTTTCATCTTGATATAGCCCGCCGGGGCGGGTGGATTGGTCTTATGAAAACTTTTTATTTCACCCCTTCAGGGTTTGGTTTCATTGCTTTCCAATTCCCAGGGCGAGTGCCCTGGGCTGTCTTATTGCGCCCCCGTTGGGGCTGGAAAGATTTTTTTTTTCATACTGCTAAATGGATACAATTGTTCAAGTCTACATGTGAAAATAGTTCTTTTTTAAGTATTCGATTTCTCATTTTGTATTGATCAAGATGGTCTTTATAACAGAATTATGAAAGTAAAACTCAGATATCAATACTGACAATCCGGCAAAAAGTCTAAACGTATATAAATTATAGTCACATATTGGAGCGCAGGCGTCTCGCCTGAGCTATATGTTGATGCAGGCGAGGACGCCTGCGCTATATGTTGATGCAGGCGAGGACGCCCACCAAGGCGCGTCTATGACCTGCGCTCCAAAAAAGACTTTTTGCCGGATTGTTAATAATAACGAATCATTTTTTCAGAAGTATTGGTGTTTTGTGATATTCAAAATTAGAGGATGTTGCTAGTTAATTGCACCGGCTAGAAGCCGATGCTCTCCACTTTGAAATAAGATTATTATATGTCATAAAATTACTAGAGATTTGTTAGAGTTTGTCTTTAAGGGGCAAATATTCTTGATGAAGATTGATTTTTGTCTTTTATCCATGAAAATAGTTAAAAAATTTCGATGGTGTTGTATGGCGGTGAAACAAGAACTTGTCTCTGATATCCCCGATCGTTCGGATCTCCCTTTTTGGCTTTGTTTGTGGGTGATTTCTGCCACCTACATTGTGTTGATCGTACTGATGCTGGCTGCCGACGCCACCTTTACCACCACCCACCATATTTGGTCTACCTTAACCAGCCGTGAGATTCAATATTCCATCAATCTCAGTTTGATCTCATGCACGATTACAACGCTGCTTTCGCTGTGGGCAGCGGTTCCTATTGGGTATGTGCTATCCAGGCAAAACTTTTGGGGGAAAAATTTTATTGACGCGGTGCTGGATATCCCCATTGTGCTGCCGCCGCTGGTGATCGGGATCAGTTTGCTGATTTTGTTCCGCTGGCCGCCGTTTCAGTGGTTTGAGAACAATGTTATGCAAGTGACCTTCGCCATCCCGGCGGTGATTCTGGCGCAGTTTATGGTGGCCTGCGCCTTTGCGGTTCGCACTATGCGGGCGACCTTTCAATCGATCGACCCGCGCCGCGAGCAGGTGGCCTTGACCTTGGGCTGCAGCCGCAGCCAAGCCTTTTGGATGGTGGCGCTGCCCGAAGCCTGGCGGGGCATTTTGACTGCGGCCACGCTGGCCTGGGCGCGCTCGCTGGGAGAGTTCGGGCCTATTTTGGTGTTCGCCGGTTCGACGCGCATGCGCACTGAAGTGTTGCCCACCACCGTGTTTTTGGAACTGGGTGTGGGTAATATTGAGGCGGCGGTGGCGGTTTCGATGATTATGGTGGTGGCCGCAATGTTGGTCTTGCTGATCGTTCGCCTGTTTGGGATGGATACCAGCCGGATGAAAGTGGTTTGATTTTTTGAGCGCAGGCGTCCGCGCCTACTTTATTAGCTGATGCAGGGGTCCGCGCCTGCTTTATTAGCTGATGCAGGCGGGGACGCCTGCGCTCCAAAACGGCTTACTCTTAATGTTTGATTGGATTTATTGATTGAGTTTCTTACTATGATACAAGTATCCAATTTGTCTATGCGCGTTGGCGAGTTTTCGCTTAAGAATATTTCTTTTGAAATCCCTTCGGGTGAATATGCCTTTATTATGGGCAAAACCGGCTGCGGCAAAACCACCATTTTGGAGACCATTTGCGGCTTGAAGCCGGTGACGGGCGGCTCGATTTTTTTGATGGGCCGGGATGTGACACGACTCAAACCCGCCGCCCGCGGCATCGGTTTTGTGCCGCAAGATGCGGCTCTGTTTTCGACCATGACGGTGCGCGAACAGCTGGGCTTTGCGCTTGCGATCCGCAAAAGGAGCCAGTCATTCATCGATAAACGGGTGGAGGAACTCGCAAATTGGCTGGGGATAGCGCATTTGCTGGATCGCCACCCCTATGGATTAAGCGGCGGTGAAACCCAGCGAGTGGCCTTGGGCCGGGCGTTGTCGGTGAAGCCGAATGTGTTATGCCTGGACGAACCTCTCAGCGCCCTCGATGACGAAACCAGAGACGAAATGTGTGAATTGCTGATCAAGATCAAAGAAGAAACCCAAGTCACCACGCTGCACATTTCGCACAACCGGCATGAGACTGAGCGATTGGCCGACCGGATTTTGTATTTGGAAGATGGAGTGATTTCAGAAACGATAATCAATAGCAATATAGAATTGCGTAGTGTGGGTTCTTTACACATCTAGTTTGAATATGTGTACGATTCCCCTCCCAAGATTGGGAGGGGGTAGGGGAGGGTTGAGAATGTTTGCACACAGTAAGGGCATATCCTACAACCCCCTCCCAGCCTCCCCCATGCTTGGGGGAGGAGTTAAAACCATACTTTTGTATCTATCAAGGAGGGTTTTGTGGCGAAGCGTGTACCCCTGGAGGATGAAGACCGGAAGATTTACGAATGGCAATTGTGGGTCAATGACTTTGGCGAAGAGGGGCAGGAGAAGTTAAAGGGTTCAACCGTGTTGGTTTCACGCACCGGCGGCCTTGGCGGTGTGGCCGCGTATGAATTGGCTGCAGCGGGAGTAGGCCGTTTGATACTTGCGCATCGCGGCAATATCAAACCCAGCGATTTGCACCGGCAATTGCTCATGACCTATGACAAACTGGGGACCTCACGCGTCGAATGCGGTGTGCAGCGCCTTAAAGAGCTCAACCCCCGCATTGAGATTCAAGGCATCCCTGAGAACATGAACGAAGAAAATGCGGAATCGATCATCTCTGAAGTGGATGTCATCGTCGATTGCGCCCCTCTCTTCGAAGAACGTTTCGCTATGAACAAAGCCGCCATCAAATACAACGTGCCTCTGGTTGAATGCGCTATGTACGATCTCGAAGCCCGCATCACCACCGTGATCCCAGGCCAAACCCCTTGCGTGCAATGCCTGCACCCTGAAACACCCCCGCAATGGAAACGCCAGTTCCCCGTTTTTGGGGCGGTGTCGGGAACCGTAGGCTGTATGGGAGCGATGGAAGCGATTAAACTAATCGCTGGGTTGGGAGAGCCGCTTGCCGGGAAGTTGCTTCTTTTTGAGTTGCGCCATATGACTTTTCAGACGATTCAACTGCAACGCAATCCCGATTGCCCGGCCTGTTCTCACCTATTTCTAACCAAGGAGGCCTAAAATGCCCACTGAACTCTCAACAAACATGATCTGGTTTTATCTCATCTTAGGCGTGGGGACCGGAATCTTCAGCTCTGTGCTCGGTGTCGGGGGTGGAATCATCATGGTTCCCGTCTTAACCCTGGTGGCCTTGTTCCCCCAAAAAGAGGCTCAAGGCATCAGCCTGGCGGTGATGATCCCCATGGCCATCATGAGCACTCTACGCTATCACTGGAATCCGGATATCACCTTGGATTGGAAAGTGATCGCCATTGTCGGCGTCGCGATGATCATCGGCGCCAATATCGGATCAAGTTTGGTGAGTGTTCTCTCTAACAAAACTTTAAAGATCATTTTTGCCATTTTGCTATTCCTTACTGGCGTGAGAATGATTATTGTTTCTTTATCCAATACAAGCGGGACGTAGGATGATTTGATGCACCGATTTGGTTTCTTATTGTTATTGTGGCTTTTTTTATCGGCGATATGCTGGAAGGCCGAAGCCTGCCGGTTTAACGTTCGGGATGTGGGGTTTGTGGATTTTGGGCGCGAGAACTATACGCTTTCTATTCTCTATAAACATGACTCACCAAGCGATTTGGTTGAATCACTCAAGCAAATCAGTTTTGCCGCCCTGCTTGACAGCAACATCGAAACCCAAGAGATAAATCTGGATGAAAATCCAAACCACTCGATCATCAACCAAATTGAGAAACACAACATTCAAAATTATCCCGCATTAGTGCTTGAATCGCCACGTGAAAAATCCACCGTGCTTCCGCTTGATGATCCCAGTTCCAAAAATGAAATTTGGAACGTGATGGAAGATCTGGTGTCATCTCCCTTACGTGAAAAAGTTTTAGACCACACGCTGCGCACCTACGGCGTGCTGCTATTTGTGGAAGGCGGCAATCAAGAACAAACCCAATCGGCTTTGCACAACGTCAAAACCGCCATGCAGAATATCGAAAATGGCATGGACCGGCTGCCCAAAGAAATCAAAGAACCACCGGTGTTGATGGTTGTCTCAGCGGATGAACGAGAGCAGGAAAAAACCTCATTATGGAGCCTGGGCATCCCAAGCGATTCTGCTTCTCCTTATGCTGCGGTTTTGTATGGCCGGGGACGATTGATCGGCGATGTACTCAGCGGCAAACAAATCACCAAAGACCGGACGCAATACATTTTGTCTGTGGTCGGGCTTTCCTGTGAATGCGGATTGGACCGCACATGGCTGCTTGGGCAGATGTTCCCCTTGCGCTGGGATTCTGCGCGTCAGAAAACAGCAACCAAATTGCTATCATTTGATCCTGAAAACCCTATGATCAAAACCGAAATGAGCCAGATCATGGCCCAAGGCAACAATGCCCAAAGTGCGGGAAGCGGCACCAATCGCTCTCAAACGCAAATGGCGATGAGCGATCCGTTGATGGGGTATTCAGAGATGTCAGTCATCGATAGCCAGAACCCACCCGCTGAGACACAACCAGAAGCATCGAATTCTTCTTCACAAACCAATACAACAAATGCAAATCAGGAAATACTATCAAGCAATCTGGAACCTAATCATTCACAAGAAAATAATTCTTCTCAATTAAAAGAATCATCCACCAAGGCTTCCACCAGTTCATTTCCTCTATTGCTGCTATTTGGCGTGGGAGCGCTGATTATTGGCGGTGGTATTATTATTGGGATACGAGGAACACCATCATGAATGTTTTTCAATTAATCTTCAAAGAATTAAGCTATCGAATTTTCAACTCACTTCTGAGCCTCTTGGCGGTGATTGTCGCTGTCAGCCTGTGCGTGGCCTTCTTTACCACAGGCAAAGCTTCGCAGCGCGAAACCACCCGTTTGATGCGCGATATTGGCTACAACATTCGCATTATCCCCAAAGAAACCCGTATGGATGATTATTGGGCGAAAGGCTACTCTGAGTACACCATCCCCCAACAGTACGCGGTTGAGTTCGCATCGCACAAAGATCTCTCGTTCAACCATATTCTCGCCACTCTGAAGTATCCCATCGAGTGGCAGGGCAAAGATGTAATTTTGCAAGGCATCAGTTCTGAATTGGCACCACCGGGCAAGGAAAAACCCTCTATGATCTTCGAGATTGAACCGGGCACGGTGTATATCGGTTATACATTGGCTAAGCAGTTGGGAATCAACAAAGGCGATACCATCGAACTCAAAGGCCAACCTTTCAATGTGGTTCATACCTTAAACGAAACCGGCACCGAAGAAGATATTTGGATCTTTTGCCACCTCTCTGATGCCCAATCGTTATTGAACAAACCCGGCTTGATTAACGAAATTCGCGCGTTGGATTGCAAGTGCCGCATCCCCGGGGCCGATCCACTGGAAATTCTACGCTCGGAACTCGACAAATACTTTCCCCAGGCGCGTATGTTTCAAATGAGCGCCATGGCCGAAGCCCGGCATAAGCAGCGCGATGTGGTTGATCAATATTTCGCGCTGATCATGCCCATGATCATCATTGTTTGCGGGGTGTGGATCGGCGCGCTGGCCATGCAAAACACCCGCGACCGCAAGATGGAAATCGGGGTGTTGCGCGCCCTCGGTTACAAATCGGGGAGCATCGCCGCCCTCTTCTTGGGCAAAGCGGTGCTGATTGGTTTGATTGGCGCCGCTATCGGTTTTTTCGCGGGAACGGCGCTCTCGTTGACTTACGGGCCTGAAATTTTCTCCACCACAGCCAAAAGCATTAAACCGCTTTATGATATTTTGGGATGGTCGCTTATTCTCGCGCCTGCGTTTGCGGCGCTTTCCAGCTTTATCCCAACCATGATCGCCGTGACCGAAGATCCGGCGGAAATTCTTCGAGGCGAATAACAATGATTCAATTGGATTCAGTCAGCAAAATTTACAAGACCAAAAACGGTGAAGTGCGCTCTATGGATGAATTGAATTTCTCGGTTAATCCATCCGAATTCGTCATCATTCGCGGGCCCAGCGGCAGCGGCAAGTCTACCTTGCTTTTGACTCTCGGCGCTATGCTGCGCCCGACCAACGGTATAGTGAAAGTTTTTGATACCGATCTCTATTCTCTTTCCGTTCCCCAGCGGGCGCAGTTCCGTGCCCAGCACATCGGTTTTATTTTTCAGATGTTTCATCTGATCCCCTATTTAACCGTTCTCGAGAATCTGCTGATGGCCCCTTCGAAACAAAACGGATTTACAGAGCAGCAAGCGTTCGAGTGGCTCGACCGGGTGGGACTGGCAGACCGGGCTACGCACAAACCGTCACAACTCAGCGCGGGCGAACGCCAGCGCACTGCTGTGTGCCGCGCGTTTATGAATCAACCCGACCTCATTCTGGCCGATGAGCCCACCGGGAATCTTGATCCAGACAACGCCCATGCGATCTTAACCCAATTGTCTGAATATCATAAAAACGGTGCTACGGTCATTGTCGTCACCCACAGCCACGAAGGCGATGAATTCGCCGACCGCACTGTGCTGCTTAAGAATGGAAAAATCGAACCAAGTCAAGCATCAGTTTCTTCATAATCAAAGGAGCGTTTCATGAAGAGAAATTTGTTTTTTCTCTTGGCCGCATTCTTGTTTGTTTTCACACTTCAAAACGGCATGGCCGAAGATTGGCCCACCCACCGCAAAGACAATGCGCGCAGTGGGGTTAGCGGCGAAACCATAAATCTCCCCCTGCAGCAAAAGTGGGTGCATCATTCCAACCAACCCAGTCCCGCCTGGCCAGGCCCAGCCCGCCGCGACGGTTGGCACAAAGTGGACAACCTGAAACCGCGCATGGTCTTCGATTGGGCCTATCACACCATTTCGGCAGAAGGCAAGGTGTTCTATGGTTCCTCAACCGACGACAAAGTTTATTGCCTCGATGATAAAACGGGCGAAGAACTGTGGATGTTTTATACCGAAGGCCCTATCCGGTTAGCACCCACTTTTCATAAGGGGAAGCTCTACGTCGGTTCGGATGACGGCATGGTGTATTGTTTGAACGCCAACACGGGTGAAATGCTTTGGAAAACCCAACCCGCCGAACAAACCCACCGCGTTTCTGGAAATGGGCGCATGGTATCGCTTTGGCCGGTTCGCACCGGCATTTTGATTGACGAAGGCATTGCGTACTATTGTGCCGGGCTGTTCCCGCTCGAAGGCGTTTATGTCTGCGCCGCCGATGCTGAAACCGGAGAAGATTTGTGGAAACACCGCATCGAAACTATCCCCCCGCAGGGCTATCTGCTGGCATCGGATTCGCGTTTGTATGTCACCACCGGGCGCGGCACACCGGCTGTGTTTAATAAAGAGAATGGGGAATACTTGTATTCTATGGGCGGGTCTGGCGGCGCCTTCGCTTTGCTGACAGAAGATAGCCTGGTTTACGGGCCAGGTAAAACCGGCCAGTTGGATGTCTTCTCCACCCAAAATGATGCACAGGATCATCTAGCGACATTTAGCGGCAATCACATGGTGGTCACCCCTGAGCGCACGTTTATGCACACCGATACTGAAATGAGTTCGCTGGACCGTGTCAAACACGCCAAGTTGATTCACGAACGCAATGCACTTACAAAGAAACAAGAAGAACTCACCAAACGCATGAAAGATTTTGGTAAAAATCTCGAAAGCCGGGGAGCACAAGAAACCCAGGTGGAACTTCGGCAAGTGCGCGAGCGCTTATCTGAAATTCCCAATGAATTACAAGAATATGAATTACATGGAGAATATACGCGACCGTCGACTCAGAAACAAG
>CAZEZQ010000202.1:0-2860 GCA_964516245.1 uncultured bacterium
AGATTGTGCAGGCCATGTATGGAAATCAAAATTGGTTCAATCAACCGGCTCCGCGGGAGCGTCGCCCTCCTTGTGTTAACAGCGGACCCTTCTGCCGAGCCGTTGTAGCTGAGGAGGGCGAGGCTCCTGCCGAGCCGGGCTGATTGAATGCTTGGATCAATCGCATCCAAGCCAACGCATGAGAGATTCAACGAAAATGCCAAAATGCCTTTTTGCTTTTTCATTTTAGATTGTGCAGGCCATGTATGGAAATCAGAATTGGTTCAATCAACCGGCTCCGCGGGAGCGTCGCCCTCCTTACGGCAACAGCGGACCCATCTGCCGAGCCGTTGTAGCTGAGGAGGGCAAGGCTCCTGCCGAGCCGGGCTGATTGAATGCTTGGATCAATCGCATCCAAACCAACGCATGAGACATTTAATGAAAATGCCTAAAATGCCTTTTTGCTTCTTCTTTTTGGATTGTGCAGGCCTTGTTTGTAACTCAGAAGTGGGTCAATCAAACCGGCTCCGCGGCAGCGTCGCCCTCCCCATTCATGTATGTCTTCATCTACTAATTGTCACAAAAATATATGGTTTACATAGAAACTATATAATCAATTCCCCTTCGGTCGCTGTCAATTGATTGTACAAATCAGAGATCCGTTTCGTATATGAACCCATTGTCCCATCACCAATAGTGCGGCCATCCACTTGGATGATGGGGGCAATCTCTCCCATCGTCCCGGTGCAAAACAATTCTTCCGCGCGATAAACTTCTGCAAGCGAAATATCGCGTACCTCATGTGCGATCTGCTGTTCCCGGCATAAACGCAATACATGCATGCGTGTAATGCCCTCGGGGCACGCTTTGGTGTGTGATGTGGCGATTACACCATCCTGCACCACAAACACATGAGTCGCGTTGGTTTCAGCAACATGGCCATTTGGATCAAGCATGAGGGCGTCATCCACACCCGCGGCGTTGGCTTGGATTTTAGCCATGATCGACGGGATTAAATTGCACGAATGAATTTTCTGATCGAAAACATCGCCGAATGGGCGGCGAAGGCTGCTGGTGATCAAGCGAATACCGCTTTTGTCATACACGGGTGGTTTGTGTTCGGCCAGCACGATCAAAGTCGGTCCGCTTTGATTGAGACGGGGATCCATACCGCTGGTGATCTTGACACCCCGGGTGAGTGTCAGTCGAATGTGCACCCCATCGGCCATATCATTGGCTTTGAGGGTTTTGCGGATTTCATCGGCAATCGCTGCGATGCTGGGGATATCAGCGAAAGCCAGCGCTTTGGCCGAATGTTGCAAACGCAGCAAATGTTCGCGCAACGCGAAAATGCGCCCGTTATACAAGCGCAGCCCTTCCCACACCGCATCGCCTCCCTGCACCGCCGAATCAAATGGGCTTATACCGGCGCGATCGCGGTGAATCAATACGCCGTTGATGTTGATGAGAATATCTTTGTTTTTGGGATTGAATTGTTGTTGCATGCCTTTATCTCAACCGGTGTTGGTATAACACATCGTAGAGCTCATTGCTTTGTTCCAGCAGTCCTTCAAGGTGTTTTGGGACATTTTCGTGCTTGGGTTTGTATGGGGCAAATCCAGTCGATTGCTCGACATTGGCATACCAATACTTCGCCCAAATCCCATCAGTTTCGCGCCGTCCCGGCGGCCAGCCAAGCATTGCGTCATAAAATGGAATACTTAAGGCTTCACACCAGAGCGTGAGAATCTTACGCGGATTTTGCAGTATGTCTTTCGCATCTACTACTATGGGAACGTTTCCGGTTTGTTCTTTTAATCGGTTGAACATTTCCACTTGTTCCAACAAACCAAAATCCTCCAAGGCTGCATTGGGATACACTTTGATGAACGATGTAATCATGTTTTTCGGTTCGCGTATCAAAAAACAATTGGTGACTTCAAAAATCCAATTCATATCAATTTCAGGCAGCATGTGCTTGTTCATCTGTTTTTGGTAAAAGATGCGTTTGCCACTTGGAACCAGTCCCAAAATGTGTTCGACTACCTTGCGCCAATCAGTCTCATGATGGGCGATGACCTCATCGGCGCCGGGATGCTGCACCCCAGTTTGCTGCAGGTAATAGGCATAAAAAGGTTCATCATACACCGCGGTATCGGGCCGGTTGCCCCACGAGCGCATCAACGCGGTTGAAATATTTCGAGGGCCAGACCACACAGCCAACCGAACAGGTTCTTGCGTCATTTTTCCGATTCCCTTATATTCGAATTTGTGTCATGATAATAATAATCATCCTTAACAAAATGGAGAATATACGATGAGGTCAAGCGGTTTTACATTGATTGAGTTATTGATTGTTGTTGCGATTATCGGAATCTTGGCGGCGATAGCAGTGCCCAATTTTCTAAACGCCCAGATTCGGGCCAAGGTGGCTCGTACCAAAGGTGATTTGCGGGCGGTTTCAACAGCGCTGGAAACCTATCAGGTGGATCAAAATTCGTTTCCCCTCGGCGCAACTGGCCCCGATCTGGTGCGTGATTTGCGGGTACTGACAACGCCGGTTTCATATATCAGCAATGTCAATTTGCTGGATCCCTTCGGTGGCGGCGGCCAGTTTGACAACGGTCGCGGTGGCGGACAGTTTGGTGAAATCCAAAAAAGTTATAAATATTTCAATTTCCGCAAAGTGGGCCAATCTTTAACCTGGGCGTCACGCGCAAATATTCCAGATTCTCTTTCCCGTTCGGCCTATCTGCTTTACAGTTTTGGGCCAGACAATGGTCAATCGGCATTGGAATGGTACGCCAGTGGAGCGGGAAACGACCAGGGGATGATCTACCATCCCAGCAATGGTTTGGTCAGCGATGGCGACGTGGGCATC
>CAZEZQ010000202.1:2870-3261 GCA_964516245.1 uncultured bacterium
ATTTGATTTTTTGATTTTATTGTTTCAATGGGGAGCATCGGCATCTAGCCCGTACGTTTTTCTCGCAACTTTCCTTGTAATTAATTTGTCCTTTGGGTCTTTTATGTCTTTTTATAACCCACAATTTCAAATGTCATGAACTACGAGTTCAAGCAGGTTGTTTATACAATTCAATTGGGAGCGATTCATTCTCTTCCATCGCCTCGACAAACCCGGGGGTGGCAATGAAACAATGATTCTTCTTATCGCCCTCAATGAGAAATGCATCCACATTCGGCGGTAATAAATCCAATCCCTCTTTGCCCAATACACTGAGCGCCGTGGCCCAAACATCAGCAGTGAGGGCATCATCGGCCAGTACAGTCACGCTGGGAATCAAATCAGCTGGCTG
>CAZEZQ010000202.1:3271-8103 GCA_964516245.1 uncultured bacterium
AGGTTCGGGGATCAATGATATGGCTGTAGCGTTTGCCGTTGATGGTATAATAGCGGGCATAATTGCCACTGGTGCAGACCGCGCTGTTGGCCACCGTTAATGTCGCCAAGACCCCCTCGCCGAATGGATTTTGAATTTTTACCGGAAGGTAATCGGTGCTGTCTTCTTCGCGAAAGCAAAGCAAATCTCCACCAATATCCACCATGCCGCCCGTGATTCCTGCTTCTTTCAAACATTCAACCGCCCGATTGATGGCATACCCTTTGGCGATCCCACCCAAATCAACACGTACGTGCCGGCTTAATTTTCGTGCGCCATCTTCCGCCAATTGAATTAAATCCCAATTCGACTTGCGGCGGG
This sequence comes from uncultured bacterium, assembly GCA_964516245.1. GTDB lineage: Bacteria > Hinthialibacterota > Hinthialibacteria > Hinthialibacterales > Hinthialibacteraceae > CAZEZQ01. The sequence continues at coordinate 3,632 of CAZEZQ010000202.1, forward strand.
CCACTTGAAGTTTTTCAACCGAAGGGTATATGCCCTTGTTCCCGGATTCACGCCAAAGTTCAATCAACGGGCGGCAGGTGATATCGAAGGCGCCCTGAGTTTCTTGATAGGCTTCAAATGCCTCCCGCAACACTTCGTTGGTTTCGGGGGAAAGTTGGGTGATTTCGCTGCGATTGAAGCGGGAGATTTCAGAAGCGCCGATCCAAGTGCTCATCTTCGCTTCGATATTGCGGAGGAGCTCTTCAGCGCTATTGATGGCCTTTTCGGCTGCTTCCCGTTGGTGAGATTCAATCAATACGGCGATTGTGCAATTGGTGCCCATAACACCACTAGGGTTTTGCACCACAGCAATCCGGTCGCGCCGGGTTTGCCAAGCGCTTAATGCAAGTAATAGAGCAAAACCGGCGAGTAAAATCCAACGCAATAGTATCTCTTTTTTCATAGGTATGATTTCCTCTTGTTGTATTGTAAGAGAATTCTACCAACAAGAGAGAAAAAGAGAAATGTGAAAGCTACAGAGAATTTTGATAACAAATTAGAATGCGTAGCGGAGTCCAAAATACACGTTGGTGTTTCTTTCAAACTGTCCAAAGAAGGTGTGATTCTCATCCCCAAGAAATATGTTGCTTCCTAAGTCAGTTGAAAAATGATCTGTCCATTGATAATGGGCATTCAATCGGATATACGAATCTTCATCGGAAGGGCTGATGAATGAAAAAAAGGAAAGAGTGAGATCTTGCTGCATCAGCAATTTGGTCAGGCGTAGAGTGAAAACGTGCCGGTCTTCATCCCGTGGTCGAATCGAAGAGGGAAGAGTCTGCTTATAGTCGTCGAAATCCATCATATATTCCAAATAATATTGAACTCCCGCGGTAAAATCTTTGGCGATTTCTTGTTCATACCCTAACAAAAATCTTAATTCACTATTTTTAATAAATGGGTTATCTCCATCCAAGTCGTCTTCAGAACGGTAATAACCAAACTCGGCATTGCCGATTCCCGGTCCCGCATTTCCCCGAAGGCTTGTTCCATAAACCGATAAAGCGGGAAAAATCGTCTGGCCATTCACTGGATTGGAGCCGCCCGGGCTCTTCCAAAATCCCCGATAGCCGTAAAAGGCCAATTCGTAAGCGCCAATGGTTCGATGCGCCCGCAACGCGATTTCATCATCTGTGAAAAAAGAATTGGGCTTGTCGGTTTGAAGGGGATTGTCTTCCCCGGAACGCCTTCCCAATGCATCGTTCCAAAAACTGATGCGTTCCCCCCGAAAGAAGCGGTCAGATTCGAATTCGGGGGTGTAGACAACATCCAAATTCATCAGTTCGTTGTAAAAGCTCATTTTCAGAGCGTCTGCGGGGGCTTTTAAATATTCCACGTCTCTGCCTAGAAAGAACGACTGCCAATCTTTTGGGAACAGGTCGTTGATAAAAATGAGATCGCCGGTCCCCCAGGTCAAAATCTGGCGGCCCACACGAACATCCATAAAAGGGAGTGGGGAATACAGAATATACGCTTCCCGCAGATCGTTGTTGTATTCTTCTTCCACCGCATCGTAAAGAAAATCGTTGGTGAGTTCAAAATAAAGCGGACCCAACCACTTCTCCGTTTCCAACTGCAAACGGGTTTCTGCCAAACTGGCATCACGGCTAATGAATGGATCATTCTGAGTGCGCCAGCCGTTGCGCGCTTCCCAAAAGCCATGTAAAGGCCAGGAAAATAGAGAGAGAGGTTCTTGTTCCGAAGGCTCAGTAGACTCTGCGTTTGTGGAATCTTCCACAATTCCACCAGGCAGACTTGGTTCAGTTGATTGAGTTTCCAAGCCTGACGGCAAAGAGGGAGAAGCTGAACCGGATTGCGAGTTCAACCCCTCCGGCAAATCAGGTGTGGATTCGGCTGCATTTGATGGTTTCTCTGTTTCCAATCCAGATGGCAATGCAGGGGGCTGGGCATACGATTGAAGCAGCAACCCACTTGGCATCAACAGAAGTAACACAACCCACTGAAAGACCGTTGGCTTCATCGCAAATATTCCCGAGGCGGTCGTCGAAGATAGCGTTCAGTAAAGATCTCTTCCGACAGTTCAATGTTATATTTCACGTCCTTATACTCGTTGACTGTAGTGGTTCCTGTTCGCAGGTCTTCCATCTTGGATTGCACCACGGTTTTAAATCCATCGATGGTTTCCACTTTCATGGCTGTGTATTTCCGATACTCATTATCTTGATCGTCAAAATATGAGGTTTGAATCGGGAGGAACGTTTGCCGATGAATCCACGTTTTGTAATAGGCGAATTCGGCCAATTGGGAATTTTTCGGAGTACTCTTCAGAACATAATAGTTATCGGTGGTTTCCACCAGCTGGTGTTGGTCCAATTCCGGATTGCGTCCGGATACATCTTCATAATAATAGGTAGAGCCCACAAAACTGGTTCGTTTGTCAGTAGCGGCGATTCGTTTGACCAAATCCAAATCGGGCAAATATAGCCAGCGGTCATCGTCAGTTTCAATGTGTTTCCATACCATAAATACCATTTTGCGAACGTCGGCGGGACGGTGAAAATACACATAAAATTTCTGTTCTTCGTCTTTATCGTCTGTGTTTTTCCGCAAAATGGTAAATTCACGTTCACGGGTGCGGTTTTGGCTGTCTGTGATCGTCATGGAAACCAGGGCTTTTCCGGTTTCTCCCTGGTAATACGACATGTGGTTGGCTTTGTCGACAATTTCATCGACACTCGGAATGTCTTGTGCCCATAATGGATGGATGAAAACGACACAAGCCGACAGCAGTCCTGTAAAGACCAATGTTAAATAAGCATAGATTTTCTTCATTATTTTCACTCCTTCTCTTGAGATTGAATTTCTTCTTCAACGTGGCAAACTTTTCGCCGGGAGAGGTAAGCGCATAGAATTACAAACAACGGGATAAGAATGATACTCATCCAGGTCAGCACATTCCATTCGACATGAAAGAAATCCCGGATGTTCAACGCGATCAACAACACAACCAGTATTGATGAGACGATGCAGACAGCGCAATTGCAGGTTGTCCCTTTGGCCGTCACCGGTTTGAATAGATATCGTTTCAGCCACGTGACCAAAGCAGGCAGGATAAGCAAGGTTCCAATACCGGAAACGGCCAGAATTGATGCAATGAAAATCCCCACCGTTTTGTAAGGCACCAGGGGCGCCGCCAGCAGAGGAAGAAATCCGACCGCAATCACGATGACATTCCGCGATATCGCCCGCGCAGGTTCGGCAAACACCGCTTGGATGGATTCTTCCCAAGTTCCATATTGAGTGGTTAATTCCCGGCTGCGGGCAAGAAAGTGGATAGCGAAGTCGACTGCCAAGCCTAATGTAAGTGACGAGAGCACGGCGACCGGCATATCATAGTCTTTGCCGACCCATCCAATGATTCCATATATGAAACCGATGGTGATGGTTAAGGGGATCATGCATAAAAGCCCCCAAAGTGGAGAAGAGAATAAGAGGGTCATCATCAAGAAGACGATCAAGAAACTGCCCAAAAACGCATACAGCATTCCCGCGACCATTTTGTTTTGCCATACCACGTTGATGTAGGTCAACCCGAACCAGTCCTGCTGCAGGTCACCCGGTGCGGGATGAGCCTCAAAATATGACTGCACATCACGCACTACTTGTTCCATATCTTGATTGTCGCCGCTTTTGAGTTGAAACCAAAGTGTGGCCTTTTGATAATCGGGGGTAACCAAATGCCAAAGATCATCAGGATTGTGGCTGTTTTGATACGAAATCAAGCACTGCGCCACCCCTGGCGCGGTATCGGGTACCCGGTTGTATTCTTCTTTTCCTTCAAAAAGTTCTTTGTGAACTTTTTTCACAATATCTGCCACCGAGTTAACTTTACCAACATTAGTATTTTGGGTGATTTCGTTTTCCAGTGTTGCCAAATACCGCAGCACATCGGGGCGTTTGAAAGTTTGTTGACTCAATTCAACTCGTTCCACTTTGGCTATAATTTCATCCCAAGCATCCAATGCTTCGAAAGAGGCATTGTCCATCTTGTTTTGTATATATTCTTTGAGCGAAGAAAACATTTCGTCCGATGAAGAAAACCCGGAACTGGACTCATCGATCCATGCGATGACATCATCCGCAAGAGAGGGCAGGTTGGGATAGTCGCCGCGTAGAGATTGTTTCATCGAAGTGAATTCATTTTGAAGAAGGGCAAGCATTTCCTCTTTCTGGGTTTGAGGGTCTTGCTCGGTAGGCTCCAGGGTAAGATAGGCCATGTAGGTGCCACCAAAATGCTCGTTCAACACCCGGTCGGCCACCCGAATGGGGTGGTTTTTTGTAAACCACTTGATGGGATTGTCATTGATTTGAATTTGGGAAATCCCATACACGGAAATGGCAATCACAACCACCGACAGACCCAAAATCAATTTGAACCGGTTGTATGTGACTCTTCCGACTCCCTGCATCAA